>JAWXCM010000302.1:0-6741 GCA_034408745.1 Bryobacteraceae bacterium | reverse complement strand
GCGGGCGGCGATGGCCGGGTTGGCGGGGTTGACCTTGATGGTGGTTGGGGTGGGACCGCCGGGCGGGTTCGAGAGCGCGTAGATGTGCCAGCCGGACTCGATTTTAGCCTGAAACGTCGCGTGGACCGTACTCCCCGGCGGCGCCGAGGCGGGGTCAAGGGTTAGCGTCCACTGAACAGGGTTACGCGGTTGTGCGGACAGCGCCGCTGTGGCCAGAAGGATCGCTGCAAATAGTCGGGGGGCCATTGCTATCCAGTTTAGATGCGTTTGCTTCGTGGAAAGCTGCGTGGATGATTCACGAGAGCTGGAGGCTTCGTCGTATGCTGGCGGGAAGTGACGCCTGTTGAAGATTTGACGGCCGCACTGGCTTTGGTTCGCCTGGACGAGGCAGAGGTGCGGGAGAAGCAGTCAGGGGTGGAGCTGGATGTGCTGCGCCGGTCCGGCGTTATTCGGGTACGGAATTTCAGTGCGATTGGGGCATCCGACCTCCAGTTATTGTTCCGGCTGTATGACGATTCGTTTCTGGGTGGCCGCATGCAGCGGGCACTTGGGGACTGCGATCTGAGGATGCGGCTGGCCGCGCGGATGACGAAGACGGGCGGTACGACCTCCCGTTTCAGGGTCCCGACAACCGGCGCCGTGTTCTTCGAGATCGCCATCGCGACCAGCGTACTGTTCGAATCGTTCTCGCGGCCCGATGACCGGGAGGTGACGGTGACGGGCATTGTCTGCAAGTCGCGGCTGGAAGCGCTGCAGCGCATCTTCGAACATGAGCTGGTGCACCTGATGGAGAACCTGTGTTTTGGGTCGAGCCAGTGCTCGGCCGCACGGTTTCAGGACATCGCGGCGCGGCTGTTTGGGCACACCGCGCACACGCATCAGCTGATCACCAGGCGGGAGCGCGCCGCGGTGGCGGGTATCGTCAACGGAGCGTGGGTGGAGTTTACAGCGGAGGGCCGGAAGTATCGGGGGCGCGTCCGCCGGGTGACGAAACGCGCCACGGTGCTGGTGGAGGATCCCTCGGGCGAGCCTTACAGCGACGGCAAGCGGTACCGCACCTGGTACGTCCCGCTTGCCGGGTTGAGGCCGATGAGCGGCGCGGCGTGATTTACCAGTCGACGATGGAGCCGTCGTCCTCGTCGTAGGCGGTGCGGTACGGGCGCGGTTCGCCGACCTGCGCCTTCAGCTTCTCTTCGTCGATCTCGATGCCGAGACCGGGTCCGGTGGGCAGCGGACGATGTCCATTTCGAACTGGCGGCAGAGGCTTGGCGAGGAGATCGGAGTACTCGTTGTCACCGCGCTCCTGGATCATGAAGTTCGGTACCGAACCGGCGATCTGCAGGCTGGCGGCGAGTGAGCACGGGCCTTGCGGATTGTGCGGCGCGATCGGCGTGTAATACGCCTCGGCCATACCGGCGATGATCCTCAGTTCGGTGATGCCGCCTGCGTAGCAGACGTCGGGCTGCAGAATCATGGCGGCGCGCTTTTCGAGGATTTCCTTAAAGCCCCACTTGGTGAAGATACGCTCGCCGGTGGCAATGGGCACGGTGGTCTTTTTGGCGAGCTCGGCCATTACGTCTACGTTGAGCGCCTGTACGATCTCCTCGTAGAACCAGGGATTGCATGGCTCCAGCGCCTTGATTAGCGTGCTGGCGGTGGGGGGCTGTACGGCACCGTGGAACTCGACGCCAATATCGACGCCGTCGCCGACCTTCTTGCGATAGGCCATCAGACGTTCCAGAACCTCACCGACCATTTTCGGACCTTCGTTGTACTTGAACGGAGAGCGCTTGCTGCCGCGAAGCCCCACCTTGACGGCGTTGACGCCCGTAACGTCGCTGATGGTCCCATAGACGCGGACGCGATCCCTGGTGGGGCCGCCCATCAGTTTATAGACCGGGACGCCGTACATCTTTCCCTTGATGTCCCACAGCGCCATGTCGATGCCGCTGGAAATGGCGGTCTTGATGGGTCCGCCGCGGTAGAAGGCGCCGCGGTGAATCGCCTGCCAGTGGAACACCACCTTCGATGGGTCCTGTCCAATCAGGTAGTTGCCGACCTCCAGCGCCCCGGCCGCGCAGGCTTTGGCATCGTCCTTGAGCATCTCGCCCCAGCCGGTAACTCCGGCGTCGGTGGAGATTTTCACGAAAACCCACGTATTTTTGAGAACAAAGGTCTCAATTTTCGTGACCTTTATATTGTCATTAGGCCCGACAGCGGCAGCATCGCTGCGCTGGCATGTGAACATGGCGTCGAGGCCGAGTAGCCCGGCCCCCGCCATGCCGCGGAAAAAGGAACGTCTGTTAATTTCAGGCAACATAAATAATCTCCTCAGAATCGTACCCGCACCTGAACCTGATAGAAGCGGTTCAGTGAGGATGTCTGGCTGGTAATTCTTCCGAAATTGGTGGATGTGGGCGACAGATCCGGCCCGGCCATCTGCGACCGGTTCTGCAGGTTCATCGCATCGCCGCGAAGTTCCAGGCGCACGCCTTCCGTGATCCGGAAGGAACGCATCAGATTGCCGTTCCACTGCATCAGACCGTCGGCGCGGAGTCCGTCGAAGAAGCGCGGGAACACACGAGCCTGGAAGGCCGCGGGCTGATTGTTGGCGACGCGGTCAAACGGGACGGTGGTGTTGAACCATCGCTCCAGGGTTTGCTCTCCGGACGAAGCGTCCTTTTCGAAGCTGTTAATGTCGCCGCGGTAGAAGAGGTTGCCCCAGGCCAGCAGGGGTCCCGGCTGCCACTCGAAGGTAGCGGCGATCTGCCAGCCCCCGGCGAGCCAGTTGGCTATGCCGGATTTCGCGAATGACTTGCCCCGTCCGAAGGGCAGTTGGTAGATGCCAGTGCTGGCGAAGCGATGGGGGCGAGCCGTGTCGCTGGGCCACCAGATGCGCGGGCTGGTCTCGTACTCGTTCTCCATGGTGGTCTTGTTGCGCTGCGAGAGGCGCGAGTAGGACGCGTTCAAGTTGAGGCCTTTGGAGAAGCGGCGTGTGAACGAGACCTCGAATGCGTGTGTGCGCGCCTCGCCGGCGGGTACGCTGTTGTTGTTGAGGCCGTTCATCTGGGGGAACGGTCGCAGCAGGCGGTTTTTGGCGATAGTCGCCGTGGTGAACTGGCCCAGCGTGCTCATGTGCTGATACAGCGTCGGGTTGCTGGTCCGCAGGGAAGCGAAGTTGTCGATGAAGAACGGGTTCGGGACCTGCCGGTTCATCTCCGTGGCAAGCGCGTTGTCGCGAACATTGGTCTGATTCCAGTACTTCTCCTGCAATGCGTCCTGGCGGACGGTGAGGTGGATGTCGTCGGCGTACTGGCCCCAGTAGGCGACCTCCACCATCATGTCGCTGGTGAGTTCGCGCTGCATACCGATGCGCCACCGCTGTACACGGGGATGCACGCGGTCATACGGGGTGTACGTAACACCCTGACCCACCCTGGCCATTGGGCCGAGGGTGTCGCGATATGGCTCATCAAAACGGGTCCCGTTGGCGCGGACGGGAAACGGATCGGTGAGGGGCGAGATGCCGTTCTTCGGATCGCCGGCATTCCAGTTCTGACCGAAATCGTTGGTAAGGACCGTGCTGGTGGGGCGCGAAAAGCCGGACTGGTCCGGTGCCTGATTCATCACGTTGAGCGTGTCGTAGTAGACGCCGTAGCCGCCGCGAACCACGGTTTTGCGGCCGATCTGCTGTGCCGCCGAGATCTTCGGCAGCCACATCAGCTGACTCTGCCACAGACGGTCGCGGCCATTCTGTCCGAGGTATGCTGTTCCGCCCCGGACCACGAACTGCGATGCGGGAAGTTCGGGGAGCGGGTTGCGCGCATACGCGGCCTGGGCGGCAGCTGCGATGGGCAGTTCCAGATTAGGGTCAAAGTAAGCGAGCGCGCGGTTGTAGCGCTCCGTCGGGCCCATCTCATACTCCATGCGGAGGCCGAGCGTCACGGTCAGCGACCGATTGACGCGCCAGGTGTCCTGACCGTACCAGGCATAGTACGGGTTCTTCACTGCAAACGTGTCATTGGTGTCGACAGACATGCCCGTGGGCATGCCCATGAGGAACGTGGCCCAGGTGAGGCCAAGTGTTCCGGCGGGCGTGAAGCCGTCCTCGTCCCGGCGGACAAAGTTGTTCGCAAAGGTGAAATTGCCGGAGGTGAAGCCGCCGTTCTGGATGAGGGTCTGGTGGTGGCGGCGAAAGTCGATACCGGTGCGGATGGAGTGCGATCCGCGAATGTGCGTGAGGTTGTACTTCACGGCTTCCTGGCGGCCCTGCGGACCGGGGTCCACCGAATCGCTCAGAACCATGTCGCCAGACCAGGCTGTCATGCCGGGCCAGATCACGCGAGGCATCACGCAGCTTCCGCCGCACTTGGCGTCCATGTAGGCGGGCAATCCGGCGTCAGTCGGCTTGTACTTCCGGACACCCAGACGCTGACGCTGTGTGTAGAATCGCGTGGCATCCACGGAGACGTTCATGACGGTGTTGGAGCTGGCGGTCCAGGTCCAGTCGACGAGTCCGCTGAGGGACGGGCGGGTTTCGTTCCACGCCATCAGTCCGGGCTCGCTCTCATACGTGTAGTCCTGGGCGTCTTCGAGGAAATCGCTCGACAGCCAGCGGAAGAACAGACGGTGATTAGTGGGACCCTGTACGTCGATGCGATTGTTCCACGATTCGTACTTCACGTTGTTGGGCATGCCGGTCGCCAGGTAGTTGTTGACCGGGTCTTTGGTTGGGTCGAGTTCCGTGTTGGGCAGCGGGAGCCGCTTCGTATAGAAGTCGTACAGCGGGTTGCGGAAGCGGGTCCGCGGCACGATGTTGCCGGGGAATGGATCACGGATGAAGTGGCCGGCACGTGCCGGATCCGGCCGGGTGGAGATCGGGTCGTAGACCTGATAGCGAACCGGGTCCACGCGCAGGAGTTGGGAGAAGTTCCCTTCCCGGAAGGCGGCCGTCGGAACCGTGTAGTTGATCTCACTGGGACGCGCGGCCTGCTGGTTGTCGAGTTTGGAGTAGCCAAGGAAGAAGAAGACTTTGTTGCGCCCGTCGAACACTTTGGGTATCCGCACAGGTCCGCTGACACTGGCCTGGAAGTTGTGGGTCTTACCGGCGGGCAACATGGGCGCGTCGGCCAGTTTGTCCGCATCCGCGGTTCGGCCGGCGGCGCGCAGTGACGCGATCTGCGAGTAGCGGCTCTGCTTGACGAAGAACGAGGCGGCGTTCCACTGCTGGTTGAAGTGCTGATACGTCGACGAGCCGTGGAAAGCGTTCTGGCCCGACTTGGTGGACGTGGACACGTTCAGGCCCGTGGAGTGGCCGAAGGACGCGTCGAAGTTCGCGGTTTCGATGCGGAACTCGTCGATTACGTCCGGGCTTGGCATGATCGCTACGCGGCGGTTGGTTCCGTTGGTCGACGCGCCGTCCATGGACCACTCGTTGCCACCGACGTTGCCGGGCATGTTGTAGCCCGATCCACCGCCGACCTGTCCCTGCACCAGGAACTGCGTGGTGCCGGGGCTCTGGACGCCGGGCGCCATCCTCGCCAGCATCGACACATTGTTGCCGAGGACGGGGAGATCCAGAATTTCCTGGTGCGTCATCGAACGGCCCGTGTTGACGCTCGCGGTATCGAGCATAGGGGCGTCCGCCGACACGGTCACCGATTCGGTGGTGCCGCCGACTTCGAGTTGCACGTTTACCTGCAGCGCTTCTGACAGCGTGAGCGTGATGCCGGAGCGGACCGTCTTCTTGAAGCCCTGCATCTCGGCGGTGACGGTGTAGCTGCCTGGGAGGAGCAAAGGCGCTTCATAGTACCCGCCGGCGTTTGTCGTGAGGCGGACGTTGGTTCCGGTGGCGACGTTGGTGATGGTAATTTGGGCACCCGTAACGGAAGCGCCCTGCGCATCGGTGAGCGTGCCAGAGATATTGCCGCGGGTATCCTGGGCGTAAATGCTGGACGCGAGCATACAAAGGCCGACCAGGGCCAAACTGAAGGAACGCATGACGGGACTCCCTTTCAGATCAAACGGTTGACTGAGAGTTATATCTCAGCCAGTGCCCCTGGCGCAACGTTTCGACCTTTATGTTTTATTTTTTATGCCTGGGAAGGGGCTTGCCGGGCTGCCGGGGGCGGGTTCTGGCGGCGGTCATGCGGCCTTTGCTGCCCGCGGAGGCGTGGCGTTGTTCGGTTCGTTCTGTACGGCTTGCGCGCGGGGCTCAGGGAACGGGATCACTGGTTCGTTTTGTACGGCTGCCGCGGCTGCTTCGGCCGCGACGGCCGCGACGGCCGCTTCGTGGATGACGGTCTGTTCGACGGGGCCTTCCGGGTAGCAGGGGTGTGGGGTGCCGCCGCTTTTCTCGTAGTGCATGCGATCGGTGACGATGGCGTCGAGTTCGATTCGGTTCTTTTCGTACTGGCGATGGAGCCGGGTTTCGTGGCGGTGGACCTGCTTCATTACGCTGCTCTCGGCGACCGCTACCCATGCGGCGGCCTGGGCTTCTTCGGGGGTGCGGCGGGTTGTTGTGTCGTTGATGGCTCGGGACATTTCCCGGTCGATGATGGCCTTTTCCATGAGAGTGAGGCGGCGGAGGCGCCAACGCGCGGCGGCCATTTGGAAGGCGAGGTCGCGCTCGCGCACGGTCTCGACGAGATGGTCGATTTCGATGTTGGCGAGCAGGACTTCGAATGCCCGCGGGTCTTCTCCGGGGACTACGATTTCGGCGGCGGTGAGGCCGTGCTTGAT
>JAWXCM010000301.1:0-4580 GCA_034408745.1 Bryobacteraceae bacterium | reverse complement strand
GTAGGCGTCCACGATGTCGATGCCGTGGTTCGAAATCAGGAACTCGCGGATCTGATTCGAGTGCGCCATGCCGCGCGCCTTCAGCACGTAGAACACGCGATTGCGTTCGCCGTTGCCTTCGAAGTCCTGCAACAACAGCCAGGAGTCCATGAGCGAGGACATTGAGGCTTCGCTTTGTTGCAGCGCCTGGCCGCCCTGCGTCAGGCTGGTGAAGAGCGAGGTGACTTGCCCCGCTTTCAGAAAATCAATCAGCCGCGTGATCATCGCCTTGCACTCGGAGTCGGTGCCGGCGTCCATCAGGCTGGTGATGGGATCGATGACGACGACCTGCGGCTTAAACGTGGCGATCTCCTTGAACATCGTAGCCAGGTGCATTTCCAGCCCGTAGAGCGACGGTCGCGCCGAGTGAAACCGCAGCAGGCCGCGTTTGACCAGCGGCTCCAGGCGCAACCCGATGGAGTGCAGGTTGCGGATGATCTGTTGGGGCGATTCCTCGAATGAGAAGAAGAGCACGCGCTCCCCGCGCCGGGCGGCGGCGTGGGCAAAGTTGGCGGAGACAATGGTCTTGCCCGTGCCCGGCGTGCCGGTGAGGAGAATGCTGCTGCCGCGAAAGAAACCTTTCCCGCCCAGCATGGCGTCGAGCCGGGGAATGCCGGTGGCGATCCGTTCGTTCGACACTGTGTGATTCAGCGAGAGCGAGGTGATCGGCAGCACGCTGATGCCCTCGTCGCCGATGAGAAACGGAAACTCGTTCGTGCCGTGCAACGCGCCGCGATATTTCACCACGCGCAGATGCCGCGTGGCGATCTGGTCGGTGACCCGGTGGTCGAGCACGATCACGCAATCGGAAACATATTCCTCCAGCCCGTGCCGCGTCAGTTGTCCGGTTCCGCGCTCGGCGGTGATGACGGCGGTCACGCCCTTGTCCTTGAGCCAGCGGAAGAGCCGGCGCAACTCGGCGCGCAGGATGGCCTCGTTGGGCAGGCTGGCGAAGAGCACTTCGAGCGTGTCCAGCACTACGCGCTTGGCCCCGATGGAATCAATCGCGTGCCCGAGCCGGACGAACAACCCTGCGAGGTCATACTCGCCGGTCTCCTGAAATTCGCTGCGCTCGATATGGACGTGGTCCACGAGAATTTTTTTGCGCCGGACCAGGCCCGTCAGATCAAAGCCGAGCGACGCGACATTGGCGTGCAGCTCCGGCTCCGTCTCCTCGAACGACATGAACACGCCCGGCTCGTCGAACTGCACCGCGCCGCGCACGAGAAATTCCGCCGCGAGCAGCGTCTTGCCGCAGCCCGCGCCGCCGCAGACCAGCGTGGGTCGCGCGAGCGGCAATCCGCCGCCGGTGATTTCGTCGAGTCCCTGGATGCCCGTAGGGCACTTGGGTAATTGCGTCGCCGCCGGAGCGGGGGATTTGCGAGTGTATTTTTTCATTTAGAGCCTCTCTGAAATTTCGGAATGGGGTGGCACAGGCCACTGGCCTGTGCCGTCCGGCGACTCGCCGGACGGAATGGGGAGAACGCTTCAATCGAAAACGCGGACTTTTTTCGTGAGAAAGCCTTCCTCTTCCGGTCGGCGGGTCGCCGACCAGAACAGGCCGGTGGCCTGTTCCACCCTTTTTCAAACAGGCTCTTGGCGATGCGGTCCTCGAGACGTGATCCACGTTGAAACCTCTCGAAGTCAGATTCCTGCCGGAATCGGCGGCCAGGAAACGTCAGAGAAAGCGATGGCGTTTTCATGCGGGCTTCGTGCTCAGGCGGGTTTTCCCCTGTTTGCTGCGAGTTCCAAACGGGACTTTCGCGGTGATCGTCGTGCCGTGGCCGGGAACGGATTTGACGGCAAACTGGCCGCCGACCATCTCGACCCGCTCCCTCATGCCAAGAATCCCCAAACGCTGGTGGCGTTTGGCAGCCAACACTTCATCCACATCAAAGCCGACTCCGCCGTCTTTAATCTTCATTTGAATGCCATTCCGGAGTCTCCGAATGCTCAGATTTACGCGATCGGCTAGCGCGTGCTGCGCGACGTTAATGAGCGCCGACTGGGCAATGCGATAGAGCACCGTGCGGCTGTCGGAGTCCAGTTCGTTCATCCGACCGGGAGTGAGCGGGGTGAACTGAATTTGGATGCCGGTCCGTTCAGAATACTCTTTGATGAAGGCATTGAGCGCGGGGACCAACCCCAGGTCGTCCAACACCGTCGGGCGCAAATTCCGGGCGAACTGATGCACGACCTCCACCGATTTTCCCACCAGTTGTTGCATGCTGAGAATCCTCTCCCTGAGGTGCTCGGGACGGATCGTGGCCTCCCGGGAGAGGGATTCCAGATGGACATTCAAGCCGACGAGAGTTTGCGCGACTTGATCATGCAGTTCACGACTGATTCGCTTTCGTTCCTCCTCCCCCGCCCGCAGAATCTGGTGGGAAAGCTGGCGCAGTTGCCAGTGCAACCGCCGCTGATATCGCTCGCTGTTCTTGAGGGCCTTTTCCACCGCCCGCCGCCGGACGATCTCCTCCTCCAGTTTCCGGTTCGAGGCGGCCAGCACCTCGACGCGGAGCTGCGTCGCCTCCGCCTGTTTTCGCTCGGTGATGTCGCTGAAAAAGCAGACCACTCCGTGACGGCCATCGGGCAAAGTGAGGCGTTGAATCTCCCATTCGTAACTCTCCGTGACCCCGGTATCGGCCCGCCGATCGGAAAACTCCGGCGCGTAATACGGCTGCCCCGTCTTCAGTGTGCGCCGAAAGCGGTCCACAATTTCATCCGCGGTTTTTTTCGGCCACAGTCTGTGGACAACCTCGGAAAAATCCCGGCCCGCCAGCGGCTGAATTGTGCTGAAGGCCGGCGCCGCCCTCGGGTTGACCTGTTGGAGTCGAAACTGGTCGTCCACGACATACACGCCGACCGGCGCCTGCTGGACGAGCGCAGAGAAAAGCGCCTCGTTGCGACGCAACACCTCCTCCGCCTGCTTGACGGAAGAAATGTCCGAAACGGAAACGCGGCACCATTTCCGGGGGCCGCTGGCGGTGAGTGCGGCGGTGCCGTGACAGCCAGCCCAAAACGTGCTGCCATTTTCCTTCACCAGCGGCGCCTCGCAAAACTGTTTCCCGGTCCCGGCGAACACCCGTTTGAGGAAGGCCAGAAAGCCCGGCTGGTTCTCCGGGGCAATAAATCCCGGCAACCGCCGGTTGATCAGGCGGGATCGCTCCACTCCGAGGAGGGTGGTGCCCATCAGATTGACCTCCAGGATCACGCCCGCTTCATCCAGGGAAAAATAGCCGACCGGAGCAAAATCAAAGAGGTCGGTGTATTTCTCCAGCACCTCCTCCATCCGGTCGCGGCCCACCTGGAGTTCCGCGTTCTGCATTTCGAGTTCGACCTGGTGAACCTGCAATTCGTGAACCAGCGCATGAAGCTCGGCCTGGATCCGATTCTTTACGCTCGCCTTTGATTCGCGCGTCTTGAGAAGTTTTTCGGCGCGATTCCGCACTGAGGCAGAAGTGTTTTTCTTGATCGTCGTTTTTTTCATGGCAAATCACGCAGCCAACCGGCGAATCGGACTTCGAGGCAAAGGCGCAGCGCGGCAAAGCCGCAACCAAAGGAGCGCGGACAGCCTTGCCCGCATGTTCCCTCCCCGACTCCTGCTTCGCGCGGACAAGGCTGTCCGCGCTCCTGGAGAATCTTCGCCGGACGCAACGAAGTTGGGAGATAGCACTGCGAAGACCCCGGGCGAACGCGGATGGCCGCGCCTGATCCGATTTCGCTCCGCCTTCAATGCTTTGGTGGATGTTGCATCAGTCACCGTAAACCTTCCTGAAATTGCCGAAATTCCTTAACAAACGAGCTCAAGAATTCAAGTCATGAGCTGACTTCACGCCGCGCCACACGGGTGACGTCAGTGGTCGTTCCGCCACCAGGGATTTAACCCTTTTGGCGGCAAGCCAGCAAGCTGCAAGAAATATCCGAGGACCGGCGTCAACAGTCCATCGGGGATGTCCCCAATAGGGCGGTCCAACGGATTTCAAAACAAGATGGTATCCAGAAACCTGTTTTCAAATGAAGCAACCGTGCTGGCGCCAGTGGACGTTTTGGATTCGAAACAGCAGTTCAACGCCTCACACCAACTCCGGGTGAAGCTTGGTTGAATGAACCGGATCGTCCGGACGCGTCATGGACTGCGGTGGCAAGGCGCAGCCGCGACACCGCTTTCGGACGCGCGAGGCTCAAGCTAGAAACGGTGGTTGAATTGGAACCAGGGATCAAGAGCCACGGATGAAACACGGACAGAACACGGATTGGCTGCTCTTGGGTTGGCGCATTCGGATCCCCCTCAAGCTCCCCCCACAGAGTGAGCGAACTCGTCTGGCCAAATCCGTGTTTCGTCCGTGTTCCATCCGTGGCTGAACTGCCGTTTCCAGGCTCAATCTTCATCCATGAACTGTTCGGTTTTGGTTGCGATGACAATTTTCAGGCCGCAATCAGGATGCTTAACCCTGCGTTGTTTGGTTAAGAGACAGTCTGAAAAAGGGTGGAACAGGCCACCGGCCTGTTCCGGTCGGCGACCCGCCGACCGGAAGGGG
>JAWXCM010000300.1:0-13926 GCA_034408745.1 Bryobacteraceae bacterium | reverse complement strand
TTCCCCGTAGCTTGCCTTTGCAGGAATACCCGCGTTAGGGGGCGAAAGAGATCTGGCCCAATAGAGTCAACGCTTCGCAGAGAGTTCCCGAAGTGGAGACGGGGTTGGAAATCGTGGTTTTTGGGGAGCCATTTCAGTTGACAGCTTTTTCAAACTGGAGAGGTCCTTAAGCACACCCGATCAATCACCGGGGCGCGATGATGGCTCCATGTGAGCTTCATGCTTCCACCCAGTTCCTGCCATCGATGATCATCGGCGGTTCGTGCCAATTTTGGCGGGCGAGCCGTTTGTTCTAACTAAGGGGTTGCTCCTCGATTGGCCGCATGCGGCAGATCTTCTCATTCACATCGAGAAACGAACGGCTCAGTTCCTGAAACTTCCGGAACTCGGCGATTTCGCGTTCCGCCTTGCGCACCGAAGCTGGTGTCGGCAAAGCTTCGGTGATGGTCTTACCTTGAACCTTGTAAGTCAGACGCAAAGTGGGACCATGGCCGGGGTGGTCGGGTTGAGCGCAATGACAGCTCGGTTTTCCGCAACGGCGGATGATTCCGGTGACCGACCCTGGGCGAAGATCGCCCAATTGAGAAAGTTGGGCGGCCAGGAACGAACGCTGCTGTTCGAGTTCAGAGAGAGGTTGTGTCATTATGGGGGACTCCTTCTGTACGTAGTATATACGTTCAGAAATACACGACAAAAAAGGAAAGCCCGCAAATCGTCATTCTGAGGTCGCGCACCCGTGGGGCGACGCTGTACAGGTTCTGCTGGGCCGAGTCTGTTAAATTAGAAATTCAGCGCTCTGCCTGCCGCTTCCAACTTCATGTTCTCTACCACCACCCAGTACGCGCTCAGGGCGCTTCTCATCCTGACGGAGGAATCCAGTGAGGGGCTCGTGCTCGGCCGTGACATCGCAGCTCGGGCGTCGATTCCGGCCAACTACCTCTCGAAAATGATGCTGACCCTGGCGGGGGCTGGGCTGGTGGAGGCGTCGCGCGGCAGCAATGGGGGCTACCGCCTGCTCGTTCCGCCGCACGACCTCAAGCTCCTGACCGTGGTCCGCTTGTTTGACCGGCAGTTCGCTCCGAAGGCGTGTGTCCTTGGCCTGAAGAACGAATGTTCCGACATCGCTCCCTGCTCGGCGCATACAGCCTGGAAGAACGCCAAGTCCGGCCTCATGCAGTTTCTTGAGGAGACATCTCTCGATGACATCTCCGGGGGCAGTCTGGAACTGACGAAGCCCAAACGTCGTCGCCGGACCGCCTAGGCAACTTCCGATCCGATAACCCGAAATCGTGCTTGCAATCTCACGGGATAGTTGTATAGTTGTTCATGAAGAAGTGACAATGCTCTCCGCCACGGCAGAACACGCAGTTCGGGCACTCATGCAGTTGGCTGTCCTGGGCCGCGAGGGCGCAGTCACGGGCAAGTTGCTTTCGGGCCTGGCGGGCATTCCTCCCAACTACCTCTCCAAGATTCTGGCGTTGCTGAACCACGCGGGAATGATTAGCGCGACGAGAGGCAGCAACGGTGGCTATCGGTTGTTGAAGAGGGCGGAGCAGATCTCTTTGACGGACGTGGTGGAACTTTTCGATAGTCCGCGCTGGCGAAGGCGCTGCTTCCTGGATTGCGAACATGACTGCGAAGAGTCGGCGAGTTGCGCAGCACACGTGGCCTGGCGGGAATGTCGCGAAGTATTTGAACGCTTCCTCGACACGACAACCATCGCCGCTCTGGCTGGTTCGGCGCACGTGCCGCCAGCCAGGACGCCCGAGGTAAAACGGAGGCGGGCCTCGTGATGCCGACCGAGCTCCTACAGATCGCGGTGCCGGGCGAGGGTTATCACAAGGGCCTGATCTCCTGCCAGGTGGCGTGTCCCGTGCACACAGACGCGCGCGGCTACGTGCGGGCCATCGCCGATGGACGATTTGATGAAGCCTACCTGATCGCACGAGGGCCGAATCCGTTTGCCTCAATCTGCGGGCGGGTTTGCGGAGCGCCTTGCGAGGCGGCCTGCCGGCGCGGCAAAGTCCCGCGCGTGGATGACGACGGACGCTTCGTCGCCAATGACCGTCCCATCGCGATTCGCGCACTGAAGCGCTTTGCCTGCGAACATGCCGGTCCGGAGGCGCGCCCGCCGGCGGAAGTCCTGCGCAACATCGAGAATTTCACGCCACCCATCGCGGCCGACGCCGAAGAGTTGGCGGCCCTACTGCGCGCCTCCGTGGATGGGCGCCTGCAGAGGGCGGATGAACAAAAGGTGGCCATCATCGGGGCGGGTCCGGCTGGCCTTTCAGCGGCGCACGACCTCGCTCTGCTGGGATTCCGCCCAGTGGTTTTTGAGACCGAATCGGTGCCCGCGGGCATGTTGGCGCTGGGCGTGCCGGCCTACCGCTTACCTCGCGAAGTGATTGCCCGCGAAGTGGCTGTGATTGAAGCGCTGGGGGTGGAGATACGCTGCGGCACGACGGTCGGCAAGGACGTTCTGCTTGACGATCTGCGCCGCGATTTCGCCGCGATCATTGTTGCCGTTGGCGCGAAGAGTTCCCGGTCGCTTGGTCTGCCCGGTGAAGGGGGACCCGGTGTGTACGGTGGCGTGGATTTACTCCGTGCGGTCTCGCTGGGCGAATCGCTGGCCATCGGCCGGCAAGTGGTCGTGATCGGCGGCGGCAACGTGGCCTATGACGTGGCGCGAACTGTCGTGCGGCAGATCGCCTGCGACACAGCCCGCACGGCCGCGAGACTCCCCGGCGCTCCGAAGGTTCTCCTGTTTTCCCTGGAGAGTCTGGAAGAAATGCCGGCTGATACTTTGGAGATCCTGGAAGGCGACGAAGAGGGCATCGAACGGCGGAATGGATGGGGGCCGCTGTCGATTGAGCGCGACTCCCAGGGCGCCGTGACGGGCGTGAGGTTCCGCCGCTGTCTGCGCGTGTACGACGAGAATCGGCGATTTTCGCCCGTTTACGACGACAAACAGGTCCAAATCGCGCCGTGCGACACGGTTTTGCTCGCCGTGGGCCAGGCGCCCAACGTCTTGTTTCTGGACGGCGCAGGCGTGGAATTCGCGCGTCCGGGGTGGCCCAGGATCGAGCCCGGCACCTTGTCCACCACGGCTCCGGGTATCTTCGTCGCGGGCGACCTGGCGCATGGCACGCGCCTCGTCATCGACGCGGTTGCCAGCGGCAAGGCGGTTGCGCGCTCCGTCTATACCCATCTCACCGGGCGCACGCTGCAAGCCGAGGTGCTGACGTCGTACCAGGTTTTGGACCAGTACCGGCGCGAGCGCGGGTATGAGTCCATTCGGCGGCAGGCCATTCCCGTCACGGAGCCGCACGAGCGATTCGAGCACCCCTCCGTGCAGGTGGAGACCGGCTACGACACGGCGACGGCAATGCGCGAAGCATCACGCTGCCTGGACTGCGGAGTCACCCCTGTGTTCGATGGCCTGCGGTGCGTGCTCTGCGGCGGATGCGCCGATGTCTGCCCGACGCTGTGCCTGAAGCTGGTGCCGTACGACGAAGAGAACTCCGCGATTTTGAAGGACGAAGACCGTTGTATCCGGTGCGCGCTGTGCGCCATGCGTTGCCCGGTGGAAGCCATCACGATGGAGCGCGTTACGTTCCAAACAACCTGGAGAAGTCTATGAGTACCGCTGGCCCCCCACCTCCATCGAGACTCGACCCCGAACCGGTTCCGCGAAGAGACATCCTCGGCCTGGCTGCGATGTTCAGCGCCGCGGCGGCGAGCTTCTTCGCCCTGGTGGGCATGTTGCGAATGCCCAAGGCGGCTGTGCTGAGCTCGCCCTCGAAACGGTTCAAGGCCATACTGCCTGATAATCTCCAGGCGGGCGAGGCGTTTGTGCCGCCCGGCCGGTCCGTGGCGCTGTTTCGCGACGGCGAGGGCGTGTACGCGATCTCGACGGTGTGTACCCATCTCGGCTGCATCATCAAGCCGGCACAGGATGGATTCGAGTGTCCCTGCCACGGCTCGCGCTTCACTGGCGACGGTTCCGTTAAGCGCGGACCCGCGCCGCGCGCCTTACCTTGGCTGAAGGTCAGCCACACCGGTGGTAACTGGATTGTCGACGAAGGCGCACCCGTGCCGCCGGGAACGAAGGTGCAGGCATGACCCCGGTCTCCCCGCCGCCCGAATCTCTCCACGAGTTCCTGGAAAACCTCAAAGCCGCGCCGCGCCACATATACGAGACGGCGTTCCGCAGCGGTAAGCCGGCCACCGACCGCTCGCGCTCCACCTTCATTTTCGGCAACGTGTTCCTCCACCTGCACTCGGTGCGAACGCACCGCTGGACGCTACGTTGGAGCACCACGATGGGCCTCGGCATCATAACGACATCTGCATTCCTGATCACGTTAATTACCGGCGTGATGCTGATGTTCTACTACAAGCCTTTCCCCGAAGCCGCGTACGACTCGATGAAGGACATCCACTTCGTCGTGCCCACCGGGCGGTTCATGCGCAACATCCATCGTTGGGCAGCCAACGTCATGGTGCTGGCCGTGATTCTGCACATGGCGCGCGCGTTCTTCACCGCCTCCTACCGCAAACCGCGTGAGTACAACTGGCTGATCGGGCTCGGCCTGCTGGTGGTCACGCTCGGCCTGTCGTTCACGGGCTACCTTCTGCCCTGGGATCAGCTCGCCTACTGGGCCATCACGATCGGCGCGAACATCGCACAGTCGCCGCGTGAAGTGACCGACGCCCTGGGCATCACGCAGTACTTCGATCCAGGCGGACTCCAGAAGTTGCTGCTGCTGGGTTCCGACGTAGTTGGGCCGGAGGCGCTGATCCGCTTCTACCTGCTGCACGTGATGATCCTGCCGCTCGCGCTGGCAGCGCTCATGGGTGTCCACTTCTGGCGCATCCGCAAAGACGGCGGACTGGCCCGGCCAGCCGATGCGGACAAGCGGCTGGGACCGCCGCCAGCCGGTACCTGTCCGATCTTCACGGAGGCACCGCAGCGCACCTATCATCTGGCCGCGGTCGTCAGGGGCAAGACACCGGCCGTGAACAATGGTCCCGAGAATACGGTCCCTGCCATGCCGCACCTGTTCTACGCGGAGCTTGGCGTCTTCATGCTGACCGTCTTGATCTGCCTCGCCCTGGCGCTCGTCTCAGACGCGCCGCTGAAAGAACTGGCCAATCCGAACATCCCTGAAAATCCAGCGAAAGCGCCCTGGTATTTCCTCGGCCTCCAGGAGTTGGTGTCGTTCTCGGCTTTCATGGGTGGCATCGGCGTGCCGGCTATTGTGCTGCTGGGTCTGGGCCTGATTCCGTATCTGGACCGCGAGACCGAAGGCACGGGCGAGTGGTTTGGCGGGCCGGGCGGCTGGCCGCTGGTGCGGCGCTCCATCCTCCTCGGCTTAGGCTCGACGCTGCTGGTAGAGACGCTGGTGATCCGCTTCGGGTGGCTGCGAGAGTGGTTCCCGACGATACCGCAACTGATCATCACGGCGGTGAATCCTGCGACGATCCTGACCACGATCTACGCGCTGTATTCCTTGTGGCTGATTCGCAAATACCGCTCAACGCGTGCCGGGGCGCTGGGACTGTTCACCTGCTTTCTGTGCGGCTTCCTGGTGCTCACGATCATCGGCACCTACTTCCGTGGCCCGAACTGGGTCTTCTACTGGTCGCCGGGCGACTGGCCCAAACACTAACGCCATGCCGAAGAACAAATACCTGTTGCTTGCATCCAGCCTCGGAGTGTTGGCGCTGTTGATGGTCTCGGCAGTGCAGGAGAACTTCCTGAAGGAATGGCGGAAGATCCAAAGCGTCGGAATGTCGGACGAAGGGTCCATCGACGTTCGTCTTCGCCAGGTCATCAACCCCGGTCTCCGCGTGACTGATCGTTGCGTCTCCTGTCATGTCACCATGGGCGCCGGCGAGGGCAGCGTGCGAGGCGCCAAGGTTCTTGTCGCGCACAAGGCCGTGGTTCACGATCCGACCGAGTACGGTTGCACGGTGTGCCACGGTGGTCAGGGCCTGGCGACAGAGAAAGCGGATGCACATGGCGACGTGCACTTCTGGCCCGAGCCGATGCTGCCGGCACGCTACAGTTACGCGGGCTGCGGCACCTGCCACGCTCCGCTGAATGTGCCGAACAGCGAATCCTACCGGCGCGCCGTGGCGGCCTTTGAGCGTCTGGATTGCTACGCCTGCCACCGCGTCGAAGGCAAGGGCGGAACGATCCGGCCCGATGGTAGCGGAATGGAGGGCCCCGATTTGTCACGTGCCGGTCTCGCGGGCTACGACCGGGCCTGGTACTCCAGGCACCTGAGCAAAATGGAGACGGCCCCGCTGAAGGCATGGAAGGCGAGCTTCGCCCCGGTCACCGAGGCTGACCAGCAGTTGCTCGGCGTCTATCTCTCCACGTGCGTCGGCGCATCGAAGCTGGTGGAGGCCAAGTCGGCCTTCCACACCGCGGGCTGTCTGGGCTGCCACAAGGTGAGTGGCGTGGGCGGCGACTCCGGACCCGACCTGTCCCGGGCCGGAGAGAAGGACCCGGCGCTGGCGGACTTCGCGCACGTGAACGGTCCGGCGACGCTGGCAAACTGGCAGGCCGAACACCTGCGGTCACCCCTGTCCATCGTCACCGGATCCCAGATGCCATCCCTCGGATTGGACGACCGGGATATCGATCAGCTTGTGTTCTACACGCTCTCGCTGCGACGGCGGGAGGTCCAGGGCAACTACGTGCCGAAGGATCGCATGCGCGCACAACGTTTCGGAGAACGTGAGTTTTCCAGTGACGGTGGCACGGTCTACGGCACGTTCTGTGCGGGTTGCCATGGCTTGGCGGGCAGCGGCATTCGAAGTCCAGGCCTCGCGTCATTTCCGTCCATCGCGAATCCTGACCTGCTCGAGCGCGTCTCGGATCAGTTTCTGGAGGACACCATCCGTCATGGGCGCCCTGGGCGGCGCATGCCGGCCTGGGGCGACATAGCGAGCGGCCTGAAGCTCGATGAAATCCGAAGCGTGATCGGATATCTGCGCGTGCTGAGCGGAGCCGGGCACAAGCCAGAGAGTGCTGCGGCCCGATGGGTGAAGGGCGACCCAGCGGCCGGCAAAGCGCTGTTCGCCTCGACATGCGCCGGTTGCCACGGGGCGAGCGGCGAGGGCGCCGAGGCCCCGGCACTGAACAACCAGGTGCTCCTGAATTCCGCCACGGACACCTATCTGGTAGAGACCATCGGCCGGGGCCGGCGGGGCACGGTGATGCAGGGGTTCGTAGATCCATCGCCGGCGCGCCGTACGCTCTCGCCCCATGAGATCGAATCTGTCGTCGCGTTTGTCCGTACCTGGGAGAAGAAAGGGAAACCATGATGAACGAAGGCTCTCGACGCAAGTTCCTGGCCAGCCTGTCGGCCGCCGGGCTGGGCGGATTCGCGGCATCCAGCAGCAAGGTATGGGGCCTGGACGCGCCGGCCAATCCACTTGCGTCCTATCCCGATCGAGGCTGGGAGAAGGCCTATCGCGATCTGTGGCACTACGACTCCAAATACACGTTTCTCTGCGCGCCCAACGACACGCACAACTGCCTGTTGAATGCCTATGTGCGCCAGGGCGTGATCACCAGGATCGGCCCGACGATGCGCTATGGCGAAGCCTCGGATCTCAGCGGTAACCACACCAGCAGCCGCTGGGACCCGCGGATTTGCCAGAAGGGGCTGGCCCTCACGCGGCGCTTCTACGGCGACCGGCGCGTGAACCAATGCATGGTGCGGGTTGGTTTCAAAAAGTGGGTAGACGAGGGCTTTCCGCGCGGCAGCGACGGGAGACCTCCGGTTGAATATTTCAATCGCGGCCGGGACCAGTGGATCAGAATGCCGCACGATCAGGCGGCCACCATCGTTGCCTCCGTTCTGAAGAACATCGCCGAGACCTACACGGGCGAGGAAGGCAAGCGCAAGCTCACCGAGCAACACTACGACCCGGCTGTGGTGGAGGCCACACAGGGCATCGGCACGCAGGTAATGAAGTTCCGCGGCGGCATGCCGCTGCTCGGCATGACGCGCGTCTTCGGCATGTACCGCATGGCCAATTCCATGGCGCTGCTCGACGCTCATATCCGCAAGGTGGGCCCGGATAAAGCGGTCGGCGGCAAGGGATTCGATAACTACTCCTGGCACACGGACCTGCCGCCGGGCCACCCGATGGTGACCGGGCAGCAGACGGTGGAGTTCGACCTGCACGCGGTGGAGCACTGCCGCACGCTGGTGGTCTGGGGCATGAACTGGATCACCACCAAAATGCCCGATGCCCACTGGCTGACCGAGGCGCGGCTCAAGGGGACTCGCGTCGTGGTGATCGCCTGCGAATACTCCGCCACGGCAACCAAGGGTGACGACGTCATCGTTGTGCGCCCCGGCACGACACCGGCGCTCGCGCTTGGTCTCGTCAACGTGATACTCCGCGAAAAGCTCTACGACGCCGACTATGTCAGGCGCTTCACCGACATGCCGCTGCTGATCCGCATGGACACGCTCAAGCATCTCCGCGCCGCGGAGGTGTTCGGCGGTGGGGTCGCGGAACTGAAGAAAGCGAAGATCCTGAAGAAGGGCGAAAAGGTGCCACCGCCCGGCCAGCAGGACCAGATGATCGTCCCTGAGGAGTTACGGCTGGAATGGGGCGACAACGTGTGGTGGGACCGCAAGACGAATTCGCCGAAGGCTACCACGCGCGACAATGTCGGCAAGGATTCCGCCATCGTCGATCCGCTGCTGGAAGGCTCCGTGGAGGTGACGCTCCACGATGGCAAGAAGGTCAGGTGCCGGTCGGTCTTCGACCTGATCTCGGAGTACGCGGCGCACTTCGATCCCAGGACGACCGAGGAGTTGACCTGGGCGCCGGCTGCGGCGGTGGAGATGCTCGGGCGACTGGTCGCCAAAGAGCCGGGCACGACGCTGTTTGCCATCGGCATGGGCCCCAACCAGTTCTTCAACAACGACAACAAGGACCGCGATACCTTGCTGCTGGCCGCGCTCACAGGCAACATCGGGCGCGTCGCCGGCAACGTCGGATCATACGCCGGCAACTACCGCACGGCGCTGTTCAACGGCTGCCCGCAGTACATCAACGAGAACCCCTTCGACATCGAACTCGATCCGGCCAGGCCCGCCAGGCCCAGGCAGTATTGGAAGGCGGAGTCGGCGCACTACTACAACCACGAGGATCACCCGCTGCGTGTGGGTAAGAAATTGCTCACAGGCAAGACGCACATGCCGTGCCCGACGAAATCGCTCTGGTTCGCCAATGCGAATTCGATTCTCGGCAACGTGAAGTGGCACTTCAACACAGTGATCAACGCGCTGCCGAAGATCGAGATGGTCGCCGTGAATGAGTGGTGGTGGTCTTCAAGCTGTGAATGGGCCGACGTGGTTTTCGGCGTGGATAGCTGGGCGGAACTCAAGCATCCGGACATGACCGCGTCAGTGACGAATCCCTTCCTGTCGGTGTTTCCGCGAACACCGATGAAGCGCATCTTCCAGACCATGGGCGACATCGAAGTGCTCGCACTGGTTGGGTCGAAGATGGCGGACCTGACGAAGGACAACCGCTTCAACGACTACTGGAAGTTCGTGCGGGAAGGCCGCACCAATGTCTACCTGCAGCGCATCCTCGATCACTCCAGCAACGCCAGGGGCTTCAGCTTCGACGACCTCGAAGCGAAGGCAAAGCAGGGCATCCCGGCGATTCTGCAAAGCCGCACCTCTCCCAAGGTCGTGGGCTACGAGCAGGTCCAGGATTCGCGCCCCTGGTACACCAAGACGGGCCGCCTGGAGTTCTATCGCGAAGAAAACGAATTCATCGAGGCCGGCGAAAACCTGCCCGTGCACCGCGAGCCGGTGGATTCCACGTTCTACGAGCCGAACGTCATCGTTGCTCCCAAGCACGAGGCGCTGCGGCCGGACGGCCCTGAGAAGTATGGTGTCAAGCGCGACGACCTGAGCTGCGAGACGCGTTGCGGCCGCAATGTGGTGCTCACCTGGGCCGAGACGAAGAAGACCGCGCATCCGCTGATGAAGGACGGCTACAAGTTCATCTTCCACACTCCCAAATATCGGCACGGTGCGCATACCATGCCCATCGACACGGACATGATCGCCGTGTTGTTCGGCCCCTTCGGCGATCTCTACCGCCACGACAAGCGCAGCCCCTTCGTGGCCGAGGGCTACGTGGACATCAATCCCGACGATGCCCGCTCGCTCGGCGTGCACGATGGCGACTACGTTTGGATCGACGCCGATCCAGAGGACCGGCCGTTCCGCGGCTGGCAGAAGGACAAGAAGAACATGGAGTTCGCCCGGCTGCTCTGCCGCGCGCGCTACTATCCCGGCACGCCTCGCGGCATCACCCGGATGTGGTTCAACATGTACACCGCGACGCCTGGTTCCATGGAGGGCATCAAGTCGAGGAAAGACGGCCTGGCCAAGAACCCGCGCACCAACTATCAGGCCATGTTCCGCTCGGGCTCGCACCAATCGTGTACCCGCGGCTGGTTGAAGCCGACTCTAATGACGGATTCCCTCGTCCGCAAGGAGATGTTCGGACAGCAGATCGGTAAGGGCTTCCTTGCGGATACCCACTGCCCGACTGGCGCGCCGCGCGAGTCGTTCGTGAAGATCACGCGCGCCGAACCCGGCGGCATCGATCAGAAGAGCTTGTGGCGTCCGGCGGCCATGGGCATTCGTCCCGGCTATGAGTCCGCCGCGATGAAGAAATATTTGGCCGGCGAGTTCTTTGGCGGAAAGAAGGAAAAGTAAACATGGCGCGAGTCTTCAACTGGCAAATCGGCCGCGAGATGTCCTACTGGTACCCGGAGAGCCGGCCGCAGAAGCAGTTCGCCGCCGTGTTCGACACCAACAAGTGCATCGCGTGCCAAACCTGCACACTGGCGTGCAAGACCACATGGACTTCCGGCAAAGGCCAGGAGTACATGCTCTGGAACAATGTGGAATCGAAGCCCTACGGCAGCTACCCGCAGGCGTGGGACCTGAAGCTGCTGGATATGCTCAACGCCGGCGAATGGGACGGCAACGTATATGGGGGTCAGACGATCTTCGAATCCGCACCGGCGGGCGAGCGAGTCATGGGCTGGCGTCCCGAAGACCAGGACTACTCGTATCCGAACGTCGGCGAGGATGACTGCGCCGGCCAGGTGAACCACGGGGCGTTGATGTCGCTGCCACACATGCAGTGGTTCTTTTACCTGGCGCGAATCTGCAATCACTGCTCCAATCCGGCTTGCCTGGCTGCATGTCCACGAGGCTCCATCTACAAGCGGCAGGAGGACGGCATCGTTCTGGTGGACCAAAGCAAGTGCCGCGGCTACCAGGAATGCGTGCGTGCCTGCCCATATAAGAAGGTGTTCTTCAACCCGATGACAGGCACGTCGGAGAAGTGCATCGCCTGCTACCCGAAGATTGAGCAGGGCTTGCAGCCGCAGTGCTTCGTCAACTGCATCGGCAAGATCCGCATGGCCGGGTTCATCAACCGGCCCGAGAAGGCGCAGGGCGACAACCCTGTCGATTACCTCGTCCACATCAAGAAGATTGCTCTGCCCCTCTTCCCGCAGTATGGACTGGAACCGAACGTCTACTACATCCCGCCGGTGCACGTGCCGTCATCGTTCAACAGGCAACTGTTTGGACCCGGTGCCGATGCGGCGGTGGCGGCCTACAAGAACGCGCCAAAAGACCCGGATCTGGCAGCACTGCTATGCCTGTTCGGCTGCACGGAATCCATCATGACCCACTGGCGCCGCCAGGGAGACTGGGTCTCCGGCAGCGACGACAAGGGCAAGGAACTGGTGAAGGTGCCCGTGAAGGAACCCGTCATCATCCGCCCCGCCTTCGACCCCAAACAACAGATCGTACGCATCAACTGCCCATAAGGATTTACGCCATGCGACGCCGCCACCTGAGTTGCCTGATTCTTATTCTGAGCGCCGCGTGCACTCGCGCGCCGCGTCTTGCTAACGACGTCGAGGTCGTGCCAGCACCGAAGCTCACGCTGGACCCGAACGACGCAGCGTGGCGGAATGCACCGGAGCATGTCGCCAAACTTCTGCTGCAGGACCTCGTCGAGCCGCGCCTCATGAAGCCCTCCACCGCTGAGGTACGCGTGCAGGCCATCTCCAACGGAACCGAAGTCGCATTTCGTCTCAGTTGGCTGGATCCAACTGTGAACGATCAAACCGGCCCCGGCCGCATGGTGGACTCGTGCGCCATTCAACTTCCGCAAGTGACCGGAAAGGACTCACCCGCGCCACAGATGGGCGAAGCGGGACGCGTGGTCGAGATCACGATGTGGCGGGCGGACTGGCAGGCCTACGTGAACGGCCGCGGCGATACGATTCGCGACGTCTATCCCAACGCCGCCATTGATCACTATCCCTTCGACGCCCAGTCGCTGGAGAAAGGTTCGGCGGCGCAGGCTGAGATGGCCAAGCGATACGCACCCGCGGCCGCCGTCGAGAATCGGCGCGTCGGTCCGAGGAAGACGCCGGTGGAGGACCTGGTTGCCAACGGACCCGGCTCGCTCAGCCCGAACCCCACCGGATCGTCCGATGGCCGTGGTTCTCGGTCGAAGGATGGATGGGCTGTGGTGATCCAGCGCCGCCTGCCCGAACGCCTCTCGCCGAAGGTTCGATCGCAAGTGGCCTTCGCAGTTTGGGAAGGCTCGCAGCATGAGGCCGGGGCGCGGAAGATGCGCACGGGTTGGATTCCGCTCTCGCTGAAGGAGTCCAAATGACGGCCGTGCAACCCGCTGTTCTCGATCTGGCGCGCCAGGCTGCGGAGTGGCGCCTGATAGGACTGCTGTTCGAGCCGCCCTCTGACGAGTGGCGCGAGCAGGTGTCCTCACTCGCTTCGGAGGTAGCTGACGAGAAGCTCAAGCGCGCCGCTGCGGCCGCAATCGAGGAAGCCGGCGACGAGCTCTATCACTCCATCTTCGGCCCTGGCGGACCGGCCAGTGCGCGTGAAGCGAGTTATTTCGACAACATCCAACTGGGCTACCTGATCGCCGAACTGGACGCGCATTACAGCGCCTTCGCCTACGAGGCCGGGTCAGTGGAGGCACCGGATCACCTCGCCGTCGAGGCCGGGTTCATTGCGTATCTGCGGCTCAAGGAAGCCTACGCCCAAGCCGAAGGAGACGCCGAGCATGCGGAACTCACGCGCGAAGCGGCTCAGCATTTCGTCAGCGAACACCTGGCCCGGATGGCGCCGGTGCTGCAAGAGAAACTCGCCGGTTCGGATGTTGAGTATTTGATGCTCGTCTCTGAGTCGCTGTTCGAGCGTAGCGGTTCCATGAAGACAGCGCCTCATGCCTTTCCGATTATCCAGGACCTGAGTGAAGCGCAGTTCGAGTGCGGCAGCGAGACCGTCCAGGAATAGGACCAACGACACCGTCATGAGCACAACGTTCAACTTAACGCCACACGGGCGCACCGGCTGGATGGCCAACTTCGCGGCTCGAACGAATCACATATACCAATTCACGACCATCACGATTCCGGCAGGCACAACCGTGCGGCTGTCCGGCTGGGCCATTAACGGCCCGGTCTATTGGCTCGCTCAAGGTGATGTCACGATCGCCGGCACCCTCGACCTGGCAGGTCAACCGGGTCACCCTTGCCGTGGGTCTATCTTACGTGCTCCCTCCGAACCTGGCGCGGGCGGCTATTCGGGCGGCCTGGCGGGAGTTTACTACGCGTGAGGGCCGGTGGGTGGGCAACTCCTTTGGAATCAAGCCTCCAGAGGGCGCAGCTCCGTATATACCACGCGTCAGGAGAACGTGGGGATGGCGCCTAAAGCCAGGGCCAGGGTCTTGAGCCCGTCTTCCATTTCTTCGATCTGTTGGTGGACGCGTGGCCTGCCCTTTCGGCCTGTCAGATCGATCCTTTTACAG
>JAWXCM010000299.1:0-2622 GCA_034408745.1 Bryobacteraceae bacterium | reverse complement strand
TCGACGACGGCTCGCGCCAGCTCGGCGCGAACGGTGCGGTTCTGGAGGCTTTCGACTTCGAACTGGAGACGGACCGAGCGAATGTCGCGGGCAACGACGCGGCTGACACCGGCCACCTGTTCGAGGCGGCGCTGTACTTCCTGTGGGTCCAGCGGGATGGCGGAGTCGCGCGGCTCGACTTCAACCAGCATGGACTCGGAGCCGCGGAGGCGGTTGGTGAGGTGGTCGACGGTGTCGGTGGCCACCACTTTGCCTTTGCTGATGATGATGACGCGCTCGCAGATGGATTCCACCTCAGGCAGGATGTGGGTGCTGAGGATGATGGTGTGGTCGCCGGCGAGGCCTTTGATGAGCTCGCGGGTTTCGTGGATCTGCTTGGGGTCGAGGCCGGACGTTGGCTCGTCGAGGATGAGGACTTCGGGGTTGTGGATGATGGCCTGGGCGAGTCCGACGCGCTGGCGGTAGCCTTTGGAGAGCTTTGCGATGAGCTTGTTACGGACGTCGGCGACGGCGCACTTTTCCATGGCGTCGCTGAGGCGGCGGGGGAGTTCGGCGCCGGGGATGCCTTTGAGTTTGCCGACGAAGCGGAGGTAGTCCTCCACTTCCATTTCCGGGTAGAGGGGCGGGGTTTCAGGCAGGTACCCGATGCGTCGTTTGACCTCAAGGGGCTGCTCGAGAACGTCGAATCCGGCCACGCTGGCCTTTCCCGCCGATGGCGGGAGGAAGCACGTGAGGATCCTCATAGTGGTCGTTTTCCCGGCGCCGTTCGGGCCGAGGAAACCGACAATCTGCCCTTTTTGTACCTCGAACGAGATGTTGTCGACAGCGGTGTTGCGGGCGTAACGCTTCGACAGACCTTCCACGCTGATCATAAGTTTTCTGGTAATTCAGACGTACCGGGTGGACGCAGGCGGTGCCACCGCACGGGATTTTTTAGCGGGGAAATCCGCCACGCACAAGAGTAGCCTACAGTTACAAAGATATGCGGAGGGGTTAGGCCAGGTCAAGGGGCCTGCGGACGGGCCCCCAGGTGATTAGGCTGCGACGGGTTCGGGTGGCACTTCCACTCTTTTGGCGTGTCTCCAGAGCCGTTCGAGGTCGTAGTAGGTTCTGGTCTGTTCGACGAAAATGTGGAAAATGAAGTCGCCGTAGTCCATCAGGACCCATTCGGCGTTGTCGTACCCTTCCATGCTTACCGGCAGTTCGAGCTGATGCTCCTTCATCTGGACGTGGATTGCGTCGCTGATGGCCTGATTCTGACGGATGTTCGTACCTGTGCAGATAATGAAGAAGTCAGTCAGGCTGGTAATTTCGCGGAGATCGAGGACGACGACGTCCAGGGCCTTTTTGGACTGAGCGGCCCGGACCGCAGTGAGCCAGTTCGGTTCAGGTTGGTCCATTGTGAGTTCGTGGTCTTGACGGATGTGATGCTCTCCTGCCGTTATCGTACTACAATGGAGGTAGTGCGTCCATTCAGCATCATGAGCGGCATTTTTGTCTCAATTGCGCTATTGAACGCGCAGACCTCCTCGTCCGTCGATTTGACTGAGCTCAAGCAGATGGAAGTGGAGCGGCTGCGCGGCATGGCGGAGGCGGGTGCGATTCCACGCGCCCGGCTGGAGCAGGCGCAGGCGGAGCTGGCCGATGCGCAGGACAACATGGTTCTCCGGCGCAGTCTGTACGGCACGGTTCGGGTGGAAGATTTCACCAAAGACCAGGCGGCAGAGATGGTCCTGGCAGCGCAGCGGCTGGTGGAGCGTCATCAGGACCGGTATGAGCGCTCAAAGGAACTGGTGGACGAGGGCGTGCTGGCGCGGGCGAGTTTGTCCGTGATGCTGGAAGACCTGGAGTTTCGGCGGAAAGCGCTGGATCTGGCGCAGTTCCGGGCGAAACTGGTGGACGAACTGGCCGAGTATGCGCACGCGGAAGAAGCGGCTGATTCCGATGAAGGCGTGACATTCCGGCTGGGCCGTATCGTGGAGAAGTTCAACGGCAGTGGGATGTTCACGGAAGTGGACTGGGCCCGGATTTCCAACGCATACAGCAAACAGTTTGCCCGCCCGTTGCCGGTTAGCGCCAAGGGCGAGACGGCGACGCATCGGGCTCTGGGTTTCGACCACCGTGGCCGCATCGATATCGCTTTGAATCCCGACCAGCGCGAAGGTGTCTGGCTTCGGGGCTATCTGAAGAAGCTGAACCTGCCCTATTTCGCATTTCGTGCCGCTGTGCGCGGATCGGCGACCGCTCCTCACATTCATCTTGGGCCTCCGAGCCAGCGGCTTCGGGTAGCTGACTAGAAGAAAACCATACAACCTGACACATGAGCGAGCACCGGCTTCGCACTCTTATCACCGCCGAACGGATCCAGGAACGGGTTCTGCAGCTGGGCGAAGACATCACAAGGGACTATCCCGGCGAAAGACCGTTATACATGATTGGGATTTTGAAGGGCGCGGTGATATTCCACGCCGATCTGGCACGCGCGGTCCGGCGGACGGTGAGGCTGGAGTTCATTGGCATTTCCAGTTACGGCAAGGGCACCACGAGTTCCGGTGAGGTGAAACTGACCAAGGATCTGGACGCCTCGATTGAGGGTGCCGACGTCCTGGTGGTGGAAGACAT
>JAWXCM010000298.1:0-21777 GCA_034408745.1 Bryobacteraceae bacterium | reverse complement strand
TTCCGAAACAGGAACCCAGGCGTCGTGTCATTCCCGACAAACACGTCGAGGTCCCCGTCTGAGTCGTAATCGGCGAACGCCACCGCCATTCCCTTGCCCGGATGCGCCAGTATCCCCGACTCCTTCGACACATCGGTAAACGTCCCGTCCCCGTTGTTCCGGAACAGAGTATTTGGCAGCGGAGCGTAGTCCTTCGGATGACAATAGGTGCGCAACCTCTTAGCCGCGTCGCCACACCACGGCTCGGCCGCAGGATCCCACCGGACATAATTCACCACAAACAGGTCCAAATCCCCGTCCCCGTCGAAATCGAACCACCCCGCCGCCACCGGCCACTGCTGCCGGTTCATGACCCCGGCCCGTTCGGTGACATCCTCAAACGAACCGTCGCCCTTGTTCCGATACAGGTGGCTCCTGGGCATTCCGGTCACAAACAAATCCACCCGCCCGTCACCATCGAAGTCCGCCGCCGCCACCCCAAAGTGGAAGCCCGACCCCTCGACGCCAGCCTTCGCCGTCACGTCTTCAAACTTAAAATCGCCTCGATTCCTGTACAGCCGGTTGTGCCACTCCGGCCCCGTCTTCTTTAAGCCCGGCTGCGCCGCCCCGTTGGCGAAATACAGATCCGGCTTGCCGTCGCCGTCATAGTCGAACATCGCGACGCCACCCGCCATCGTCTCGATCTGGTGCTTGTCTCCCGTCGCCCCGTTCCGCAAAACGAAGGCAATTCCCGATGATCGAGTGACGTCCTCAAAAGACGCACAAAAGCACCCTGGTACCAGAACCAGAGCTGTTAGTACCAACCGCATGGCAGTTATCGTATCTCCCGGCAGGCACTTAACGGTATACTTCTGTGACCCGCCCAATGAAGCAATTCACCATAATTCTTATACTTGTCCTCGCCCTTTTTGTAGCCGCACCCCCGGTAACGGCCGGAACCCTTTACTCAATCACATATGACAGCCAGTTGGAGACCCGCTGCACACTGGACGCAACCGTCCTAGCTCAGTCACCCTGGGCGCGCAGCCAATCTTCCTGCTTCCTGACACGGCCAACAATCTTCTCTACGGAATTTTCCATACCCCTCCCACCAACTTCTTGATCGGCCTCATTAACCCGGTCGACGGCGACATCACGGGACTGGTGACTCTTGGGGCGGGCGTGAACTACTTCAGCTTCGACGGCACTGGAGAACGGGGTGTCGAGCTCTTTGAAGAAAGACCCCAGCATGAGCGACGGCCGCCACGCACCATCCCTACGGCGCCCCGCCCAACTTCCCCCTCATCGCGAAACCCGGGGAACCGCACAACGACTTCCGCAATGCCCTCCACTACACCGACCGCGGCATAGCCAGCCTCCTGAACTGGCTTCGCCAGCAGGGTCTGATGCGGAACACCATCGTCGCCGTCACCGGAGATCACGGCGAAGCATTCGGCGAAACCCACGCCCGCAACCGTCTTCACCGCGATTACATTTACGAAGAAAATGTCCGCGAATTCCTGATTCTCTTCGACGGAAGAAATCCCTTGGCCGAGCCCGTCACGTCACACCGGGTCGCTGGCAACGGCAGCATCCTGCCGACACTCACCGAACTCGCCGGCGCCGGCGCACCCGGACGCAGCCTCCTCACACCGGCCTTTTCCATACAGCCCGTCTTCTTCCCCAACCGCGCCATCCCGGAAAAATGGGGCGTGCGCGACGGACGCTGGAAGTACATCGGCCAGATTCGCAGCGAGTCCAGCCCGGAGCTCTTCGACCTCGCAGCCGATCCCGCTGAGCAGACGAACGTCGCCGCCAGCCATCCCGAACAGGTAGCCCGCTACCGCCAGCTCTGCCAGGACTGGACCCTGCAAACCAACGCCGACTACATCACTCGCCTCAAATAAAAAGGGACCGCGCCCGAAAGCGCAGCCCCATCGTTACCTCACCAACAATCGAAACTTAGAACATGATCTTCATACGAACCTGGATCTGGCGCGGAAGCGAGTTCTGCGTGGAGACCAGAGACGGGAAGATGGTGCCGAAGTTCGGGCTGTTGGGATCGTTGAACGCTTCCACACCAAACTGAGCCCGCACACGCGCGAACCTGATTCGTTTTCCCGTCGATCTGCCCGTCCCAAACGCCGCCAGGAGTGCTCGGGTCCTTCAATTCAACTGCATGACGCTGCCTGGCAGGTCGGCCGGGAAGCCGAGGAGCGGATCGGTAAAGAACGCCGTCACGGTCCAGCCAGAGGTCAGCGCCTTCACTGCCCTCGGTGCGCCGGCGCCGAACTTCTTGCCTTCGCCGAACGGCAGTTCGTAAACCGCCGTCAGCCTGATCAGGTGCGGACGGTCCAGGAAGTACCCAGGTCTCCATCTGCCTGGCGAGTAACGACTTCCATCAGACTACCCACTTCCAGGGTGATGTTGATGCCGGCAGCCTTGCCCGGCTCCGGTCGAATAGTACGTGACCGGAGCAGCGCGTAAGACGTGCATCTCTCCCTCACGTGGCCACACCTCTTTCGCGTAGTTCTGTCAGTGGTTGCAAAGCTGAAACGCTGGAAGTTTTGCGCCATTTTTTGCCTGCCAGCTATGTGGGATGCGGAACCGTTTCCGGTCGAACAAGCTCCATCAGGGTTTCTTTCCGAAAGCGGTAATATCCGTAAGTTTCCCGACAGGTCTCTATTCCCGGAAAGCCCGGCCGACTACCCGCATCCCGGGAGCCGTGTCTGAGGCTGCCTCAACCGCTCCTCTCCGCGCCGTTCCGTTCGCTCCCGGGACACTCCATGCAACGCCCGCCCAACGCGGCCGTGAGGTTTTAAAAATCGACGTGTTTAGGCCGTTATCCGCCATTTGTATCGAAGAGTACTATTCGATTAATACGTAGTATAAACCACGAAAAACTCTATTTGTGGTTAACAAAACTTTACAGATAAGCTGGTTGGCAATCGTGCGTCGAGGTGTTGGCGCGCAGCAAAGCCCGGCAATGATCGGGCTTGCATATGAAAACAATCTGGGGGCCTATATGAGAATCACGTCAGTTCTCGCAGTACTCCTGAGCCTTGCCGCCGTCACAGTGTCGGCGCAGGAATTCAGGGCTACCATCTCTGGTCACGTGCTCGATTCGTCCGGTTCGGCCGTCCCGAACGCGAAACTCGAAGCCGTAAACGTCGCCAATAACGAAACCACCAAAGCAACTTCAGACAACGGGGGCAACTACACCCTCCCGTTCCTCCGTCCCGGACAGTACGTCGTTACTGTTACTCAGCCAGGCTTTAAAACCTACCGCCGTGAAAACGTAATCCTCGAAGTCGGACGCACCGTTGGTATCGACATCAACCTTGAAGTTGGTCAGCTCTCCGAGTCGGTCAATGTCACTGCCGAAGCCGCGGTCCTCGAAACACAGACCGCGAGCCGCGTCGGCGTCGTCACCACCACTCAGGTCTCCGAACTCCCCCTGAACTCGCGCAACCCGTTCATGCTCGGGTCCATGATGTCCGGCGTTACGTTCCGCGGAGCCGCCATCTGGCAGCGCCCGTTCGATAACGGCGCCATCGCCGAGTGGTCGGTCAACGGTGGACGTCAGTCGAACAACGAATTCCTGCTCGACGGCGCCCCGAACAACGCACAGATGGGCAGCAACAACATCGCCTACGTGCCCATCGTCGACTCCGTTCAGGAATTCAGCGTCCAGCAGAACTCGTATGACGCATCGTACGGCAAGACCGGCGGCGGCGTGTTCAACGTCGTGCTGAAGAGCGGCTCCAACGAACATCACGTCACTTTGTGGGAGTTCTACCGCCGCCGCTGGCTCGATTCCAACACCTTCCAGAACAACTCTGTGGGTATCTCCAGGCCGGCACACGAGCTCGACCAGTACGGCTGGCAGTTCGCAGGTCCGGTGCACATTCCGAAACTCCTGAAGAAGGACGGCCCGGTAAAGCTGTTCTACCTCGGCGCCTACGAAGGCTATCGCGAAGTGTGGCCGCAGTTCCTCCGCAACTCCTACCCCGAGCCTGAAATGCGCAACGGCGACTTCAGCAAGCTGACAAACCCTGCGGGCGCCCCTGTCACCATTTACGACCCGAATACGACGAACTTCGCCTCGAATGGCGACCCGATTCGCACACCCTTCCCGAATAACATCATTCCGCAGAACCGCATCCACCCGGTCGCGAAAGCGGTCACCTCGTTCATGCCGCTGCCGAATGCGAAAACGGCCGGCCAGCGCTACAGCGTTCAGAACCTCCTGAATCCGGAGTACGCCGCCACCGATAAGTTCTACAATCTGACTCTGAAGTTCGACTGGAACTTTGGCGACAGGCACCGCGCCTTCTTCCGTCATGCATCGAATGACCGCACAGAAGACCGGTGTGTAAACGGCATTTGCGCTGCTCCCGGACAGGACGGCCAGCAGCCCTTCCAGCGCATCAACGACGCTTACGTGCTCGATTACCTCTGGACTATTTCCCCGAGCACGATCCTGAACATCCGCGCCTCGAACAACCGCTTCGTCGAGAAGGGTTTCGGCAGGGCAAATGAAAACTTCGACTTGACGAAGCTCGGGCTCGCACCGTCTCTGCTCAGCCAGCTTCCCGGCCCGATTTACTTCGGCCGGTGGAACTTTGACGGCTATACGCCACTTGGCCGGAGCCAGGGAATCAATATCACCAACAGCTACAACCTGCTGACACAAGTGACAAAGATCTCCGGTGCGCACACCATGAAGATGGGTTTCGACGTACGCCGCACTCACTTCATCCAGCAGAACAGCGGCGATATTCTGTCCTTCTCCGGACAGACCCAGTGGACACGCCAGCTCTGGAATCAGAGTGACGCGAACTCGGGCGACGGCTTCGCCTCATTCCTTCTCGGCGGCATCGGTGGATCCAGCAACTACCCGATCTATCCGTTCTTCAAGAACTGGTACATGTCGCCCTTCTTCCAGGACGACTGGAAGATCACCCGCAAGCTGTCCCTCAATCTCGGCCTGCGCTGGGACTTGAACTGGGCGCCTGAGGAAAAGTACAACCGCCTCAACCGCGGCTTCAACACGGGGATCGCCTCGCCCATCGCCAACCAGATTCCGGCCGACATGCTCGCCCTGTATCCCAACCTGCGCAACCTCAAAGGCGGACTCAATTTTGCCGGCGTTAATGGCAACCCGAGCCTGGTCGCCAACAAGGACTGGAATGACTTTCAGCCGCGCGTCGGCGCCGCTTACCAAATCAGCAACAAGTACGTCCTGCGCGGCGGCTACGGTCTCTACTACCTGAACCCCAATAACGACTGGAACCGCACCACGGGCTTCGCCACCAGCACCCCGCTGGTAAACTCGCTCGACGGCGGTCGTACCCTCCTGCCGAACATCCTCTCCAACCCGTTCCCGGCCGGTGTCAACCAGCCCGTCGGTGCCGGACTCGGAGCGGCCACATTCCTTGGCCAGGACTTCACCTGGTACAACCCGAACATGCGCACGCCGCGCTACCACTCCTACTCGTTCGGAATCCAGCGCCAGATGTCGAATGGCAGCACCCTTGAGGTTTCCTACGTCGGCAGCCGCACCAGGGGCGCCAACATGGACAAGGCATTCAACATCCCGTCCCTCGACTTCCGCAAGCAGTGCAACCTGCAGGAAGGTGGCAGCCCGGCCTTCTGCAACGAACTGGTTCCCAACCCGTTCCGCGGCATCGCGGCCTTCGGTAACACCGCCCTCGGCACCGCTGCCAACATCTCCCGATTCCAACTGGCCCGCCCGTATCCGCAGTTCTCGGGCAACCTCCAGCAGTCCGGTCTCGGCGAATCGAACATCTTCTACAACTCCATGCAGATCAATTACAACGTCCGCATGGGCGGCCTCACACTTGTCACCAACTACACGCTCAGCAAGATGGTCGAAAGGCATGGCTTCAACGATCCCTACGCCAACGTTCGTCAGTCGGGCCTGTATTTCAACGACCGTCCCCACTACTTCAAGTTCTCCCCCGTCTACGACCTGCCTTTCGGCCGAGGCCGTAAGATCGGCTCGAACATGAACAAGTGGGCCAACGGTTTCCTCGGCGGCTGGACCTTCAGCACCTATATGCAGCTCTCGTCCGGTGAGCCCAACGACCTCCCCGGTAGCGTGCTCCAGCTGAAGGACCCCCTGACCCCCGGTGGCGACTTCAAAGGCAAAGACAGCCTCAACCGCAAAGATTACCAGGTCAGGGGTTGGAATCCCTGCGTGCTCCGTCAGACGGAAACCTTCGTCAACAACGTGCGCGTGGTAGCCAACACCCCGCAGCCCTACAGCCTCACCCGCGGCTGCGGCACGGACCCCGCCAATTACGCATGGCTGCAGACGACGGCCGGATATGACCCGCGTTATACCCCGTCCCGCAGCGGCCAGATCCGCAAACAGGCGCTGTTCAACATGGACGCCGCCCTCTCCAAGAGAGTGAACTTCACCGAACGGTTCTCTGCCCAGTTCCGCATCGAAGCCTTCAACGCGACCAACTACTACTTCTACGGCCGCAACGATGGCTATAACACCGACCCCAACAGCCCGAACTTCGGAACCGTGTTCCCCAATGCCGGAAACACGCAGAACGGTTACCCCCGTCAGTTCCAGCTTGGCATCAAGCTGTTCTTTTAGTTGACCCGGCCGGATCCCTTCATAATGGGGGGATCCGGCTACTCCTCGTGCTTCCCCTCTTTTTCCTTCTCCTGATCCCCGCGGTCAGCCGCGCCGCCGAAATCCACATCAGCTTCAACGCGCTGGAACGCATGCTGTCTGCGCAGATGTTCACCGATGAAGGTCGACGCTACGTCAAAGGAAGCCGCACCGACAAGTGCAATTTCGCGTGGCTCGAAAAGCCATCGGTCCATGAGGCAGGCGGCCGGCTCCTGATGCGGGCCCGCTTCACCGGCCGCAGTTCCGTCGACATCCTCGGCCGCTGCCTCGGGCTCGGCGACTCCTTCCCGCTCAGCATCATCGCCACACCGTTCTATGACTCCGGCCAGGTCGGGTTAAGAGACGTGAAGGTCGCCCCCGACTCCGGCCACTGGGGATTCTACATCAGCCGTGTCTGCGCCGCGCTCGGCACCAGCCTCGAGAAGCAGTTCCGTTACCCGCTTGCGCAGGAGGCAAAGACGCGGCTGGACGCACCAGACCGCCAACTCCGCAAGTTCCACGTGACGTCGATACGCGTGACGACACAGGCCCTGGTGCTCGACGTCGACTTCATGATCTACGTCCCATAAGCGAGAGAGGGGGCTGACGCCCACGCCCGTCGACAGTAACGTTACGATGGGCACAGTATGAGCCGTGTCGTCCTGATTCTCCTGTTGACCCTAACCTCACTCGCCGCAGAGGATTATCTGCACCGATGGACCCTCGGAGCGGGCAACTTCAACCCCGTCGGAAAGGGTGAGCAGTCAAAGACGATCGGCAGTTCCCCGATGCTGACAATCGACTACGGCTACCACTTCACCCGCAATGGACAGGCGGACATGGGCGTCGACCTCGGCTTCGGCGACCGCGGCATGAAGATCCCCCGTTTCGGCTACCGTGCCATTTTCCCCTTCCTGCAAGACCGCCTCAACGCGTCCCTTGGCGCGGGAGCCGGCTACGTCTTCGTAAAGCCCCCTCTGGGTGGCTACGAACATTGGCTGGTTTACGGGCAGGTGGGTGCGAACTATGCTCTCGACAGGGAAAAGAAGTTCCGCCCCGGGCTGATGATCCGCTGGTATCGCGACCCCATCGGCCGACCCCTGATGAACTGGGTCACCGTCGGCGCCGAAATGACGTTCGGGCAATAAAAAAAGGCCGCACGCCGAAGCGCACGGCCCTGTTCTCCAGAAACCGAAGTTACTGGTATGACACCGTTTGGTTCACCGAGTAGTCGTAATTGGCCAGCAGGTAATCGATGCCCGTGGCGGTCAAACGAATGCCGGGTCCTGAGGACGAAATCCCCAGAGAACCTCCTCCCAGGCCCGGAGTCCCAGGGGGAAGGCCAGGAATGCTCGTGCTCGCCGGCAATTGTGTCAGCACGCTTGCAGGGACCGTAAAGCGGCCATCCGAGTTTTTGGCGAGACACACGAAAGAGACGGTGGTGGAACTGAACGTCTGCAAGTTAATGCTCGAGTTAAACCCGGAGATCTCCACGTTGGTGTTGGGATCGCCGCCGGACCACGTGACCGTCACGCCCTGCGAACGATTCACGCTCGTAATGGTGGAACGGTTCGTCCAGTTCAGCTCAGGACCAACCTGAATGGAGCCGTTGAAGATGCCGACGTCCGGCCCGCCAGGATTGCTAAACGTGTATGAGCCCTGGTCCATGTAGTTGCCTGGCGTGCCGTTGCCGACCGTGGCGTTGTAGCCGATGAAGGTGATTCCTGCCACCGTCTCTCGCTGGCGCGGCGCCGACTTCGATCCCGATGGTCCCCTTACATCCACCGTCGCACCAGCGTCCAGGAAAGTAGGCGTAAAGCCCGGGAATGGGTTCTGTGCCGAAAGGGTTATCTGGGTCACGGTACAAGACCCGATCGTAGTCTGGTTGATCTGGCCCGCAAACTGGCCGAGGGCACGCTGCAGGTCGCCGCCGGAGATTCTCAGGAACCCGGCGTCCAGAGTGTCTTGTCGCGTGGGTGTTGCAGCCGCACTGGCATACGTAGTGCTCCGCGACAGAGTCACCGAACCCGAGCGGAACTGACCCGCGGCCAGCCACCTGTCGATATCCGCCTGGCTGATCGTCGGAGTACCCGTGCCACCGCCGCCCGGCTGAGTCGCAGGGCAGTTGCCGCCCGTCGCAGAAACCGGAATCGTGGTCGAGTTGCTCGAGATCGCGCCCGTCTTCACCAACAGCGACACATCGCAGCCCGGAGTCACACCAGCCGGAACCGTCACGTTGATCTGATCGAGACCCGGGAACGCCGTGCGTCCGCGATACAGCACCGGAGCCGATATGCCGCCAATCTCCACCGTCACCGGAATATTCGGCAGGTTCACCTGCGTCTGCAAAATCGTTTCGTCCCCGGCAGCCGGACCAATGCCGCTGCCCCAGATTACGATCACGTCGCCCGGTTTGGTGGCGTTACCTGTAGTTGACAACAACCGGTTCTGCGCATCGAACACGCCAGCCGCGCCCGTGCCCGTGCCGGCCAGAGTCAGGATGCCAAACGCGCTCTGCACAACCTGGATCTGCGCGGCAGCGCTGGTCTGTCCGTTGTTGGTCACCGTAATTGTGCCAGTGCCCACCGGAGTCCTCGACGGCAGAATGCCACCGAGCTGACCCGGAGTCACGTAATACCAAAGAACGTCCGTGCTGGTTCCGTTCACCGTCACCCGCGCCGATACGCCGTTCAGCGTCGTTTGAAGAGGCACGTTCTGCAGCCCTGTGGTCGAGTTAGCGAGGTTCGTCCCCGAGATGATGAAGATGGAGCCCTGGGCAATGCCGTAGTTTGGATTCCCCGGCACAAGATAGCTGTAGTTGTTCTGGAGCCCGCCGATCCGCGGCTGGGCAATCGCGGAGACAACCGCGAGCGCCGCCAGCACCAAAACCTTTAAAAATGACTTCAATTGTTTCCTCCGATTCCTGAGCCCGCAGCCACCTGCTTTTAGCTGTCGGCATCTGACAGTCAGTGTACGCCCGAAATCGGCGAACGCTGCAGTGAAAGACGAGCTGCCTGTCGCAGCGCACTCTCGTTTGGTCCGGCCGGACCACCGCGTTACGTGTGGGCCAGGTCAGGCGGCCCTTGCCGCGGGCGGCTGGCTGGGTTCGTTTTGAACGGGCGCAGTTTCGGGCTGACGCGAGGGTTTACCGGACTGCTGTCGATCGCGTTCGGAGGCGAGCTTCTGTTGTTTTGCTTCCCATGCGGCTTGTGAGGCGGCGACCTGTGCCTTTGCGTCGGCGACGACATTGGCGGCGAAGGCGGCGTGTTTGGCGTCACGCTCGGCCCGAAGGCGGTCGGTGATCAGGGCCACCACTTCGAGCCGGGCCTTTTCCCAGACGCGGCGCAGGCGGGTCTCATGACGGTGGACCTGCTTCATCTCGGGGCCGTTGGTGACTTCATTGACGGCGATGGTGTAGAGCTCTTCGCCGGAGAGGCCTTCGTTGCCGGGCATGCCGCGGACTCGGCGGAAGGCGGCTTCCCAGGCTGCCTTTTCCATGATGGTGATGCGGCGGAGACGCCAGCGGGCAGCGGCCATTTCGCTCACGAGGTCGAATTCGAGCGAGGTTATCGGGCCGAAGGTGGTTTCCATCTCCATTTGGAGGAATTCGAATTCGACGGGGTCTTCGCCCGGGATGACGACGTCGGCGGCGTTGAGGCCGTAGCGCAGTGCGTTCATCGACGATGCGGCTTTTCCGGCTTCGGTTATGGGCCCGTTTGATTTGGCTCCGTTGATTCTTGCGGTCTCGGCTTTGGTCATGAATTTCCTGCTCCTCGGGGAAAAGTGTACAGGAGGGGGTGGCGGGTTTCCGGGGTTGGATTTTTTATGTTGTTGATTTGATGGGAGATTGAGTCGCGCGAAAAGTGAAACGGGAAAACGGATCAGCCTTCGCGAGGCGCGATGTTCAGTGCCTTCATCTTGCGGTACAGGTTCGACCGCTCCAGTCCCAGCAACTCCGCGGCCCGGGTGATGTTGCCCTGCGCCTCATCCAGCTTCTTCAGGATGTAGTCGCGTTCGGCCGCTTCGCGGACGTCCTGCAGACTCGCGAAACGCTCCGCGGGCCTGTCCTGTGCGGCCCGACGGGGCATGTTCAGAGGAATGTGCCGCGCATCGATTCGTACCTGGGGATTCAGGATCACGATTCGCTCCATCAGGTTCCGAAGTTCGCGAATGTTGCCTGGCCACGAGTACTCCGACAGCACCTCATAAGCCTCCGGCGTCAATTCCTTGGCACGGCGTCCGTAATTCACAGAAAATTCCCGTAAAAAATGATCCGACAACAGCGGAATATCCTGCACGCGGTCCCGTAGTGGCGGCACATAAAAAGGAATGACGTTCAGCCGGTAGAACAAATCCTCGCGGAAATTCCCGCGCAGGATCTCCTCGTCCAGGTTCTTGTTCGTCGCCGCCACAATCCTCACATCGACGCGCACCGATTCCTGCGCGCCGACCGGCTCAAACCTCTGTTCCTCCAGAGCGCGAAGCACTTTGGCCTGCGTCCGCAGGCTCATGTCGCCGACCTCGTCCAGAAACAGCGTCCCGCCGTCGGCCTTGCGTAGTTTGCCGACCTTCTCCTCATGCGCTCCGGCAAAGCTTCCCTTGCGATGCCCGAACAGCTCGCTCTCAATCAAATCCTCCGGAATCGCGGCGCAGTTCACTTCGATAAACGGCTCTGAGCGACGCGGACTCAACTCATGAATCGCATGCGCCACCAGTTCCTTGCCCGTGCCGCTTTCCCCGTAAATCAGCACGCGGCCATTCGTACCCGACATCAGCTGCAGCTGTTGCCGCAACGCCTTCATCGGAACACTGTCGCCGATGATCTGTGGCCGCCCGTCGCGATCCCGCAATTCTTCAAGCTGACGCCCCAGACGCCGGTGGTCCGCCGCGTTCTTCACTGTGACGATGACTTTGTCAATCGAGAGCGGCTTCTCCAGAAAATCGAATGCGCCCAGCTTGGTCGCTTTCACCGCCGTCTCGATCGTCCCGTGCCCTGAGATCATGACCACAGACGGCCGGTCCCCAGGCATAGATTCGATGCGGGTCAGCGTCTCCATTCCATCGATTCCCGGCAGCCACACGTCCAGCAACACCACGTCGAACGAGCGTTCCTGCAGCAGGACCAGACACGATTCGCCATCGGGGCAGCTCTCCACCTCACACCCGTCGTCGCCCAGAACGCCGCTCAGCGACCCCCGAATGCCCGGCTCGTCATCCACTACCAGCACGCGAAGCGGCCTCACGCCGGAACCTCCAGCTTCGGTCCTTCTACCTCTACGCTCACCGCGGAAGGCAGCTCGACGATAAAACGCGCACCCACAGGAGCGTTGTCCTCCACGCGGATGTGCGCATCGTGCTCGGCCAAAATATGACTGACAATCGCCAGCCCCAGCCCCGTACCCCGGCTCTTGGTTGTGAAGTAAGGCAGGAAAAGACGCTCCTTGTCTTGCGGCGAGATTCCGCATCCCGTATCGGCGACCATCAACTCCACTGTCTCAGGCGCGGGAGACGAGGTGCCGATGTATAGCCGCCGGACCAGCGATTCACGCATCGCCTCAGCCGCGTTGTCCACCAGATTCACTACCAGTCGCTTGAACTGCTCCCGGTCGATATTCACCGGCGGCAAACCCGGAGTCAGATCCCGAATCACCTCAATCCCCGACAGCCGCCCGGAAAACACTCCAATCGCATTCTCCACAACTTCATTCAGATCGGACAACACCGGCTGCGCTGCCGGAAACCGGGCGAATTGCGAGAACTCATCCACCAGCGACCGAACCGATTCCACCTCCGACGAAATAATCTGCGAGCATTCCCGCAAAATGCGAGGCGTTTCCGCCGTGTTCGGACGGTCCAGCTGCCGCTCAATACGTTCGGCGCAAAGCGCGATCGGAGTCAGCGGATTCTTGATCTCGTGCGCAATGCGACGAGCCACTTCATGCCACGCCTGCGCCTTCTGCGCCCGCAACATGTCGCTGGTATCTTCCAGCACGATCACGAACCCGGGCTTGAGCCGGTCCTCCAGCGCCGCCACCGTCAGCGATACCTGCACCACCTTCTTCTCGCCACGCAATTCCATCTGGCTCGCAGCCACGCCAATGCGCCGCGCGCGATTCATCAGATACCGAATCTCGGTCAGATCGTCGTCGCCGAACAAATCCCGAATACTGGTGGCCGAATCCACCACGGCCGCCGGAAACAGACCCTTCAGAGCCCGGTTCACAGCCTGGATTTGCATGTCTGCACTGATAGAAATGACACCTGTCGGAATACTCTCCAGAATCGCCTCGGTAAACCGGCGCCGCTTCTCCAGTTCCTGACTGTTGGCCTCCAGCTCACGCGTCATCTGGTTGAACGCCCGAACCAGAGTCGCCAGTTCGTCGATCGCCTTCACCTCAATGCGATACCCAAGATTCCCTCGCCGCACTTCCTGCGCCGCGCCCAGCAGCGCCGAGATGGGGATGCTGATCTGCCGCGCCATAAACAGAGCCAGCCACGTCGCAACGAACAAAATGAACAGCGTGATCAGCGACAGCAGCTGGTAGTACAGATTGCGCATGTTATTGCGCTCATCCTTCAGCCGGTTATATCGGGCCACCGACTGCTCAATGTTGCGCTGGGTGGTCTCCAGATCCAGAGGCAGAATCGACAGCAAGACCATGTCCCCGCGCTTTACCTCCACGGTTTGCTGCCCATTCGCGGGCTGATCGCAAAGTCGCAGCGGCGGGCGGTCCGGCGCGCGAACCACGATCGACGCAATACCCCGCTCCAGACAGATGTTCTGCAGCGAGTCCATAACGCCTGTGCCGGCGCGGGCGGCCGCCGTCTGCGGCATCGTGGAGATCCAGCCCGCCAGTGCCTCAGCCTTTTCCCGTTCCTCCCGCTGAATCGCCAGGTTCACGCTCACCAGGTCGAGCTTGATGTCTTCCGCCGGCCGGGTAAACCACTTGTCGAGGTTGCGATTCAGCACTCCAATGCTGAACACCACCAGAAACACAACTGGAGTGATGGTTAAAATCAGCGCGCCCAAAACCAGTTTGGTGCGGATGCGCGACCCTTCCCGGTTGCTGTGCCGCTCCACCCAGAGCTTCAAGAAATTCCGGGCCAGCATGAACCCCAACGTGACCGTCAGGATGAAGATCAGCGTCGAGACGCCCCACAGCACCATGGTTCCTTCGGGGCTGGCAGGAACGAATTCGCCGAAGGAAAACGAGCTCTGCCACACCACCAGCATGACCAGCACTGCCAGCAGCAGTGTGCCCGATGTGTAGATAACCCGTTTTCGCATAGCCTACCTGGAATTATAAGTCCGCAGGCTTCTCCCGGGTTGCGTGGGGAGGAATTCTGAATGCCGCGTGAAAACCTGCCATTCGGTTCCCAGGGGCCGCATCAACAACTGGGTTCTGAACCTGACCAAACGCTCCCAGGTATTCAGCAGCAATCCGCGCACGACGCAGGTTGTCGCCCGCTTCACTTTATGACCTGGGTGGGGCACGGTGGGTGGAGGTGAGTTATATCCTCCACTCACCACCTGTCACCGGTGCATGGCACCACCGGCGGGTTGCTACTTAGTTTCATTTTCCGTATAAGTAAGCCACCGTAATTCCGAATCCAGAAGCCGCCCTCACCTTCCTGTCGCGTATTTCCTTTTGTTTTGATAGGTCACCGGTTTGGCCCACTGTTTGCTACGAAATAGCCCATCAAAGGACAGCGGCCTGCAGCCAGAAGCACCACCTTTACGGGGTGTATCGAGCGCTGATCGAAGCCGCCTCCGAAACGTGCTGCCAGGCTTACAAAGCCTCAAGACGATATTTAGTTGGGGAGATCACATGAAAACCATGAGGGCTCCGGGCGTCTCTTCGTCCGTTGTCATGGCATTCCGACCGCATTTGGTCTGGATGCTCTCGTTCCTTCTGGCCGCAGCCACCGTGCTGACCGGTCAGGAGCGATTTGGCGAATTGCGCGGAGAAGCGTCCGATCAAACGGGCGCCGTGCTGCCGAACATAAAGCTTTCGATTCGCAACAAAGAAACGAATCGTACATACAACGTCCAGACCTCGTCGGACGGTACCTACTACACCCGTGATATTGAGCCGGGCCGCTATTCGATGGTTTTCGAAGCCGCCGGCTTTTCGAAGTACGAAGTTCCGGAGATCCTCGTTGTTGTAGGCCGAAGCATCCGCGTCGATGCAAAGATGCAGGTGGGCGGCACCGAGCAGACGGTCCAGGTGACCGAATCGTCCACGCTTATTGACGTGCAGGGCACGACCATTCAGACGAACGTCCTGGCAGAGGAATTCGACAAACTGCCCAAATCCCGTACCTTCCAGAGCCTCGTCATCACAGCTCCGTCGGTGAACTCGGGCGATATCGAAGGTGGTTTCCAGGTCAATGGCGCCAGTGGCGCCGAGAATCAGTTCAACATCGACGGTGTTTCGACCAACTCGCTGGTAAACGGCAAGTCGCGTCAGAATGCGATGTTCGAGATTCTGCAGGAAGTCCAGGTCAAAACCTCTGGTATTGAAGCCGAGTACGGCGGCGCCCTTGGAGGCGTCATCAGCGCCGTGACCAAGTCCGGCGGCAACTCCTTTCATGGAGATTTCCACTACTACTTCAACGGAGACAGCATCAGCGCCAGCCCGGTAAAGCGGCTCCTCATGGATCCTGCCACCGAAAAGACCGCCAGCTTCGTGCAGGATCAGAAGTTTGCAGACAAAAGCCACGAAGTCGGCTATTCCGTCGGCGGAGCGTTCATCAAGGACAAGCTGTTCTTCTTCAGTGCTGCGTCCCCGCGCTTCCGGAATGCCACCAAGCCGGTAACTCAGGCGGGCGGCGTACAAGACGATTTCAGCGTCGACCAGACCTTCTGGCAGGCATTTAACAAGCTCAGTTTTGCACCCTTTCAGCGGCTCCGCGGCAGCGTGTCGTACCTTTGGACCCCCTCGTCCAGCGTCGGCGCTTTCCCCACGCTCAACTCCAGAGCCAACACCACTACTACCAGCCCCACCTCCAATGCGGTCAACAAGGGGCGCGGCTACTTCAACCCACAGAGCAACTACTCCACTCAGCTCGACTTCACTATCACTCCGACTTCGATCCTGACCCTCCGCGCCGGACGCTTTTGGGATGACTACAAGACCACGGGCATCCCCGGCCTCAGCTCGGTTGAATATTCCACGTCCGCCACGAATTTGCCTTTCGACATCCCGGCGAACCTTCGCCAGGCGACCGGCTTCAACAACACACCGCGCCTGCAAAACACCTTCTTCGACCTCACCACCCGCACTTACGGCCAGGTCGACTTTAGCGCTTTCGTTAAGTTCTTCGGCCAGCACAGCTTCAAGGCCGGCTGGGGCCGGCAGAAGACAGTCAACAAGGTGGACGAGAGCTACCCAGGTGGCGGCTATGTCCAGGTGTTCTGGAACAGCGGGCTCACAAGCCCGGTCCTTGGTGCAAACCAGCGCGGGACGTATGGCTACTATGCGATCAACGATTCCGGTACGCGCGGCGTCACAGGCGGAACCATCGACAGCTTCTACTTCCAGGACCAGTACCGCATCCTGCCCCGCCTGACCCTGAGCCTCGGCGTTCGCTTTGAGAACGAAAAGGTACCGTCGTTCCGCCGCGACATCCGTGACAACGCTTTCCAGTTTAGCTACGGCGACAAGATCGCTCCACGTCTCGGCGCCAGCTACGACGTCCGCGGTGACGGCAAGATCAAAGTCTTCGGAAGCTGGGGCAAGTACTATGACTGGGTCAAGTACGAGCTCTCCCGTGGCACCTTCGGCGGTCAAATCTGGAAGATCTACTACCGCCCTCTCGAAACGACGAACGTGTTCTCTCTTAACGGCCTTGACCGCGGCGGTCGCGACCTGTGGAGCGGAAATGTCAATGCACCCCGTGACCGCCGCATCCCGGCGTTCGACCTCGTGGGCAAGGACATCAAGCCGATGAGCACTGAGGCCGCAAACGTCGGCGTCGAATACCAGGTCGCTTCCAATATGGTGTTCCGCGCCAGTTACGTTCGTAACCGCCTCGTCCGCACCATCGAAGATCTTGGCGCCCTCGACGCTTCCGGCAACGAAGTGTACCTCTACGCCAACCCGAGCGAAGGCAGCGCTCTCATTCAGCCCACCAGCGGCCTGACCAAACCGTTCCCCATGCCGAAGCCGGTTCGTCACTATGACGCCATGGAGTTGTCGCTCACCAAGCGTTTCTCCAGCGGCTTCTTCTACAACGTGAACTACACGTTCAGCCGCCTCTACGGCAACTACGCAGGCATCGCCAACTCTGACGAAATCACCAGCCCGTCAACAGGCCTGGTTTCAAGCGGAGCACAGGGTACCTCGGCCGCTGGCCGGCAGGGCGGCAACGCGAACCGCTCCTGGGATCTCGACGAAATCCTCTTCGACTCGAAAGGAACGCTCGACCTCAAGGGCCGTCTCGCCACGGACCGTCCGCACGTGATGAAGGTATCCGGTTCGAAGGATAAGAAGTGGACCTCCACCCAGATCACCGACCTCGGCGTGCTCTTCTATGTCGGCAGCGGTACACCGCTCACCAGCCAGGTCAACACCACGAACCAGATTCCGGTTTACGTGAATGGCCGCGGTGACCTCGGCCGCACTCCAGTGCTGAACTACACCAACCTGCTGGTCGGCCACACCTTCAAGTTCCGCGAGGGCATGTCGATTCGCTTCGAGTTCAATGCGGAGAACCTGTTTAACCAGAAGACCACCCGTAAGCTCTTCACCGACATCAACCGGGGTGCCGGTGGTGCGCAGCCGGGCTCGGCCATCGACCTTCACAACACCGACTTGTTCAAGGGCTACGACTGGCAGGCACTCCTCGCCGCAACCCCCGACGCCCGCGGCACTCGCGGCGCGTTGGATCCGCGGTTTGGAATGGCTGATCTGTTCAACCCGGGCTTCACGGGCCGTTTCGGCATGAAGTTCATGTTCTAAAAAAACTCCCGGCAGAAAAGAAAAAAGGCGTCCTCGAAAGAGGGCGCCTTTTCCTTTTGCAATCTCTGGTAGGAACGGGCAGATTCGAACTGCCGGCCTGCCGCTTAGGAGGCGGCCGCTCTATCCAGCTGAGCTACGTCCCCACACCTGCAATCTATTCTAGCGAACCCACAACCGCTTCGACGGTAAACGGACACTCCACCGGAAACACGTCGTCAGCCAACCCTGTCTGTTGGATGGCGCCGCTTCGTGCAAACCGCCAGGCATGGCGCATGTGATCCTCCAGACCCGCCCGCAAACTCGGGCTGTCTTCCAGAATTACCTGGATTCTCTTCTGCGCATTCCAGATACTCAGATCCCAGCCGGGAGTATGCTTGCCTGGCAGATACCGAATCTTGAGAAGGTGCAGCATCACCCGCTCCATCTGACTCCACAGCCCACAGATACAGATCATCCTCATAGCGCGTGATCGGCATTGCACTATTCTCCACCCAATTCGCGATAAACTGCACAACGATGACTCTCCCTCGCCGAGGCTTCTTCCAGACCGCGCTCTCCGCCGTCCCCATCCTCAACGCCCAGCCGGGCCGTAAATACAAAACCGCACTGATCGGCTCCGGATGGTGGGGCATGAACATTCTTCGCGAGGCCCTCGCGTCCGGCGAATGCACAGCCGTCGCCCTCGCCGACCCGGACCCCTCCCAGATGGAAAAGGCGAACGCGGAGATTCGCAAGCTCTCCTCCGATCAGCCGCGCCGCTACAAGGACTACCGCGAGCTCCTCGCCAAAGAAAAGCCGGACATCGCCATCGTCGGCACCCCCGACCACTGGCACGCGCTCCCCACCATCGACGCCGTCAAAGCCGGAGCCCACGTCTACGTCGAAAAGCCCGTCTGCCACACTATCGACGAAGGCCGGGCCATGGTGAAAGCCGCCCGCGAATCCGACCGCCTTATCCAGGTCGGGCTGCATCGCCGAGTCTCGCCGCACCCCATCACCGGTATGGCCTTTCTGAAGTCGGGCAAGGTAGGAAAGATCGGCATGGTGCGAACCTTCGCCCATGCTGCCGGAGGCGCAGGCACGAAGTCCCCCGATTCGGAACCACCAGCCGGAATGGACTGGGATATGTGGCTCGGACCCGCACCAGCGCGCCCGTTTAACAAAGCGATCCACCCCCGCGGCTTCCGCCAGTTCCTCGACTTCGGCAACGGCACTCTCGGCGACTGGGGCGTCCACTGGATGGATCAGGTCCTCTGGTGGACCGAGGAAACGCACCCCAAAACGGTCTATTCCACCGCTGGCCGGTTCATCCGCGAGGACTCCACCGACGCCCCCGACACCCAGCTTGTAACCTATGAGTTCGAGACCTTCCGCTGCACGTGGGAGCAGCGTCACTACGCGGGAAACGAGGCCGAGAAGCACCTCATCGGAGCCTACTTCTATGGCACCGAGGGCATCTTCCACATGGGCTGGCGAGACGGCTGGACCTGGTATCCGGCAAAGAAAAGCCAGCAGGTGATTCACGTCGAGCCAAAGCTAAACGACCCCGACGGCCAGAACATCAAAGAGCTCTGGGCCGACTTCATGGAATCCATCCGCACCAAACGCAAGCCCGTCCGAGATATCGAAATCGGACACCGGGCCAGCGCCGCCGCCCTGCTCGGCATGGTCAGCTGGCGAGCCGGCCGCAGCATCCACTGGGACGGCAAGCAGTGCCCCAACGACCCCGAGGCCAACAAGTTCCTCCGCCGGCCCTACCGCGCCCCCTGGAAATACCCGGAAGTCTGACGTCTGTCCCTAAACGTTTTTGCTCCAGCGCATGGTGCGCTCGGAGATAATATTTACAGGCAAAAATGCTCACAAGATTGCGGGTATCCGGATTCAAAAATCTGGTTGATGCAGACGTCAGCTTCGGCCCTTTTACGTGCATTGCCGGCGCGAACGGTGCAGGTAAGTCTAATTTGCTCGATGCCATTGTGTTCCTGAGCTCGCTGGCCGACGGTCCGATTCTTGACGCGGCGCTTTCTGTTCGTGACCAGGGCTCCAAAACGGGCGATATCCGCGGCCTGTTTCACCACGTCGGGGAGCATTTTGACGAGGAAATGAGTTTCGAAGCGGAGATGATTATCCCAGAGGAGGGCTCTGACGATTTGGGACAGCCTGCGAAGGCAACGGCCACCTTCGTCCAGTACGCTGTAAGCCTGCGCTACAGGAAGGATCAGAGCGCCCGCGCTTTAGGATCGCTCGAACTGGTAAAGGAAGAACTGAAACACATTACGCTCGGCGAGTCCGCTGCGCATCTTCCGTTCACCTCCTCCCGCAAATGGCGGGAGAAGGTCGTTCTTAACCGGAGAAGGACTCCGAAGTATATCTCCACCGAAGGTAGCGGTCCTGACCGGGTTATAAAAGTGCATCAGGATGGCGGCAGCGGTGGAAAGCCTCAAAGGCTGCGCGCAGCAAACCTGCCGCGGACTGTACTGTCTGCCGCGAACTCTGCCGAGTCGCCCACTGCGACACTGGTGAAACGCGAGATGCAATCGTGGCGACTTCTGCAACTGGAACCTTCATCCCTTCGAGAACCCGACAATTTTACAGCACCTGTGGAGATTGCGAGCGATGGAGCGCATCTGCCGTCCGCCCTGTTCCACCTGGCTAATCGGAACATCGATGGCGACGCGGATCCCGACACGATTTACACCGAAGTAGCAAACCGCCTTGGGCAGCTGATTGAAGACGTTCGCTCCATTTACGTCGAACGAGACGAGCGTCGGCAGTTGCTGACGCTGTACGCCAGGGGAACCGATGGCACGGAATACCCGGCGCGGGCTCTGTCCGACGGTACTCTTCGTTTCCTGGCCCTTACGGTGCTTTCCATTGAGCCCGACACCAGAGCTGTGCTCTGCCTGGAAGAGCCGGAGAATGGAATCCACCCTCAAAGAATTCCGGCTATGATCCAACTTCTTCGCGATCTAAGCACGGATGTACGGGAGGATAACCCGAGCGGTCGGCCAAATCCGCTCCGGCAGGTTATCATCAACACCCATTCGCCAGCTGTGGTGATGCAGGTGCCGGACGACAGTCTGCTGATGGCAGAGCCTGTGGAGATTAACCGTGGAGAACGATCTTTCAAAGCGCTTCAACTTCGATGCCTGCCGGGTACCTGGAGATCGCGTGACACCGCGCATAAGTCAATTTCCCGGGGCCAGCTACTGGCTTACCTGAATCCCGTTGTACAAAAAAAGACCTCACAGGTGCAGGGTGAAACAGTCGATGAACCAGCAAACGCTTCACCACGGCGGGTGATCGATCGTGACGACATTGGCCAGTACCTCATTCCTTTCCCCGAGTATCCCCGGTGACGTACACTCTCGTTGCCGATGGAGGTTCCGATGCGGTTCTCCTTCCAATTTGGACGTGGTCATTGGGCCGGCATTCGATCGCTTCGATCAGAAGCCAGCGAGCCGACTTCGGCCGAATGCCGAGACAGCCCAGCGCGGAGGACAGATTGAGAATGGTGCTCGACCTGTACCCCTGCGACATTCTCTTCGTCCATCGCGATGCGGAGGCGCAGCCGCCCGAGAACCGTCGCAGCGAAATCGAGGCCGCTCTTCACTGGTCACCGAATCGCTGGATTCCGGTTATTCCCGTTCGGATGACCGAGTCGTGGCTCCTTTTTGATGAACGTGCCATACGAAGCGCCGCTGGCAACCCCAACGGAACCGAGCCCCTCAACCTCCCGGAAGTCCACAGACTGGAACTCCTGCCCGACCCCAAAGCGCTCCTGTCCCAACTTCTCAAGACGGCCAGCGGACTGAACAGCCGCCGGCGGTCGCGACTGCCAGTCCATGAGCGCGTCCACCGAATACCCGACTACATTGATGATTTTTCGACCTTGCTGCGCCTGCCATCGTTTCAGAGGCTTCAGGCAGACATACAGTCTGCGATAGAGAACATCAGCGATGCTGCCGGTTGATTTTTGCTAGCGAGCCCCCGCCGAGGCCGCCGTGCTCTTTTCCACAGCGGCTTTCAGCGACTCCAGATCCGCCAACATCTTCTTCTCCGCCGCCGGCGTAATCAGAGGCTCCATCAACCGGTGAAGCATCGCGTCCATCTTGAAGCTCGCTTCCATCCCCACCTTCACCCGGCCACCCCCGACGTCCGTCAGCGTATACACCTGCTGCC
>JAWXCM010000297.1:0-5456 GCA_034408745.1 Bryobacteraceae bacterium | reverse complement strand
TCACCGGGGTGCTGGTTTTCCCCTCAGTCGTAACTCGAATGGTGGCGCTCCCGCCGCCGGATGCCTTCACCACAACGGTGGCGCCGGCTGGTTGAATGGAGGCCACACGGCTGTCCGAGGTCTGCCAGAGGATGTCGCGATCGGTGAGGCTATTACCGGCGGAGTCGGCGACCAGAGCCTTGAGAGTGACGGATTCGCCGAGCTTCAGACGAATGGGACTGGCCGGTCCGCTGATGGTGATAAAGGCGGCCGCGGGGCGAAAGAACGTGGATCCCGTTGCCCGATCGTACTCGACGCTGCCGTTCTCGAACGTTTGCCGGAGGCGGCCATTGGTAGCCACCAGTTCCTCGGAGGTTGGAAAGCCGAGCGCGCCGAAGTGGGCACTGTTCGCGGCGTAAACATCCCAGATGGGCTGCTTCACGCCGATCTGCTTTCCAGCCAGATTCCCGGTGATGAAGCTGTAGATGGCGCCGCGGTCGAACTGCTGCACGGTGGCGGTGGCCGCGGAGGAGGAGGTGACGGCGGTTTCAGCGGAGGAGGCCGGACCCAGCACCGCGATTCCGCCGTAGCCGATCCACTTTGTGTAGTAGGGGTCGCGGGTGGCGAAGGTCGTACCGGTGAGATTGACGAGGTTCGTATAGACGAAGAGGGCGTAGTTCTTATCGAACGTCTGGTACTTGCAGGTGTTTGCCAGGACGAGGGCGGGACAGTTGATCGTGTCGCTGGTGGGCATCCCGGCCGTGTTCACGCCGACGGAAGTGAAGTAGGCGAACATGCCGCCGTGCACCTGGAACACCACCGTACGCCCTTCGACGACGGGAGTTGCCTGATTGGGCATGACGAGGGCAAAGCGGATGGTGGCATTCTTGACGTCGGCGTACTCCTGAATCAGGCCGTTTGCGCCGAATCGGCGGACGTCGGCGATGGGAGGCTGCGCCACCAGGTTGGCGAATCCGTTGCGGTAAAAAGCCGACTGAAATTGCTGGCGGATGGTTTCAGTGGGAGCGCCGCTGCCGACGTCGGGACCCAGCACCTGCCCATGAGCCGCCAGGCAGATGGCTCCGAACAGCGGCACGAACCTGCGTAGTTGCATTGATGAAGTCCTATTTTACTGTAAACACCGGCCCGGCATTTCAGTTTCGCGGGCGGGTTACCATAGTGCGCATGGACCGCCGTGAGTTTCTGCCCCTGATTTTCGCCTCGGCTCTCGCCGCGCCCAAGGCCGCTGCCGCAACTGACCTGGACTGGCCGCAGTGGCGCGGTCCGGAGCGTACGGGCCTCTCGAAAGAGACGGGACTGGAGAAGGTCTGGCCGGCTGGCGGGCCGAAGAAGATCTGGAGCGTGGAGGGTCTCGGCGATGGATATGGGTCACTGGCGATCGTAAAAGACCGCATCTTCGTTCAAGGCGGCAAAGGCAAGGACAGCGTGGTGGCATGCCTGAGCCGGGCCGATGGCAAGACTCTGTGGACGAAAGCGCTGGGGCAGCGGCTAGACCAGGACCGCGGCGGTGGTCCGCGCGGCACGCCGACGGTAGATGGCGATCTGCTCTACGCACTGAGCGAATCGGGCGATCTACAGTGCCTGCGGACGGCGGACGGCGCGAGCGTGTGGCGCAAGAACATGCTCCGCGACTTTCACGGCGAGAATGCGCACTGGCTGATCAGCGAGTCGCCATTGGTTGACGGCAATAAACTGGTGATCACTCCCGGTGGAAGCGGCGCCGGAATCGTCGCGCTGGACAAGATGACGGGCAAGGATATCTGGATGGCTAAGGAACTCCGGGATCCCGCGGGTTATTCCTCCTGCATCGCGATCGAGGTGGACGGCGTGCGCGCCTACACCACGCTCACGGCACGCTCGGCCGCGGGTGTCCGCGCAAGCGACGGAAAGCTGCTGTGGCGCTACGAGCGGGTAGCGAATCGAACAGCCAACGTCGCGACTCCGATCTACTTCGACAAGAAAGTCTTCTACAGTTCGGCCTACGGCACCGGGTGCGCACTGCTCAGTCTGAAGGCGGCAAACGGCGAGTTACGGGCGGACGAAGTCTACTTTAACCGCGAGATGATGAACCACCATGGCGGCGTTCTGCTGGTGGATGGCTACCTCTATGGATTCTCAAACGCGATCCTGACGTGCATGGAGTTTGCCACCGGCAAGGTGATGTGGAAAGACCGGAGCGTTGGCAAGGGTTCGCTCACCTATGCCGATGGGAAGCTGTTCCTGTTTGGCGAGCAAAACACCGTGGGATTGGCGGCGGCTTCTCCAAAGGGATATCAGGAGAGCGGGCGTTTCAGCATTCCGGATCAGGGCTTTCCGAGTTGGGCGCACCCGGTGGTGAGCGGCGGGCGGCTGTATATCCGCAACCAGAACATGCTGATGTGCTACGACGTGCGGGCACCGCTATCGTCGAGTACTGCCAATGTCGAGCTCAGGTGATCCGATAGGGGCCGCCGACCGCTTCGGGTCGGAGTATTTTCAGACCGTCTACCGCAATTACGAGCGTCAGAATCCGACCTACAAGCGGCAGTTTTACCGCGATTTCATCGCCCGTCATGCCGGGACGCGAACCGGCGGCATTCTTGATGTCGGGTGCGCTTTCGGTGGCTTCCTGTCTTCGCTGCCAAGGGAGTGGCAGCGTTTCGGCATCGATATCAGCCCGTTCGCTATTCAAGAAGGCCGGAGGTTACATCCGGACCTGCGCCTCGAGGCCGCAACACTGGACACAAACCCATTTTCAGGTCCCTTTGACGTTGTGACGTCGTTTGATGTTATCGAACACATCCAGGATCTCGAGAACGTGGCGCAGGCCCTGGACAAGGTGCTAAAGCCCGGTGGACTGCTGGTGTTCGTGGTCCCGGCGTATGACGGTCCGCTGGGCCCGATCGTTCATTTACTGGACCGCGATCCGACCCACGTGCATAAGACCAGCCGGCGCTTCTGGACCCGGTGGGCGTCGAGCCATTTCGAAATCCTCGAATGGATGGGGATGTATCGTATCCTGCTTCCGCCCGGCGTCTACATCCACTGGCCGACGAAGGCGCTCCGCTGTTGCAGTCCCGCGATCATTGTGGCCGCGAGGAAGCGCGCCAGGCCGTGAAGGACGCCGTCCAACGGGTCCGATCATACAAGGTGATTGTTGTCCTTCCCGCGTACAACGAGGAGGAGAATATGCCGGGACTTCTCGACAATCTTGTCGAGACGTTGACTGATGCTTCGCTCGATTTTGAGGTGATCGTCGTTGACGACGGGAGCACGGACGGTACGCCGGAGATCCTGGCCGCTTATCGCGATCGAATGCCGCTGCACACGTATCGGCACGAGCGGAACGAGGGTCTCGGGGCGACCATACGGGACGGGCTGTTCCACGCAAGCCGGTGCGCCCGGCCGAAAGACATCATCGTTACGATGGACGCCGACGAGACCCACGCGCCCGGGCTGATTTTGCGGATGGTTCGTATGGTAAAGGAGGGGCACGATGTGGTGATCGCCTCCCGTTACCAGCGGGGCGCGCGCGTGGTGGGGCTCTCCCTGCATCGGCGGGCGATCAGCTCAGCGGCATCGCTTCTGCTGCGGATATTGTTCCCGATGCCCGGAGTGCGGGATTACACCTGCGGTTACCGCGCATATCGGGCGGAGACATTATTGAAGGCGATTGACATGTATGGAGACCGGTTTGTGGATCAGGAGGGCTTTCAGTGCATGGTGGACATCCTGCTGAAGCTGCGCCGGATGCCGCTGGTGGTGGCTGGAGAAGTCCCGCTGATCCTTCGCTACGATCTGAAGAAAGGCGCGAGCAAGATGCGCATCTTCGAGACCAGTTGGAGGACGCTGAAATTGCTGGTGGCGAGAAAGTTCGGCCGTGTGTAACGGGAGGAGCGACTCCAAATAGGTTGCCCGTCGAAATAGGGTACCTGCTACCTTATATCGATGGTGACCACCAGCGGTCGCACCAGCCCGCCCGCCTACCCCCACATCTAGTATTTTCGAAATAAGGTACCTGCTACCTTATTTCACGCTAGAGGGCGGCCTGAGCGGCGGCGGTGTCATCAAAGAAGCGGAAGACACGGTCGAGCCGGGTAACGCGGAACCCTTCGCGCACTGCTTTCGCGGCAGCCGCCATATGCAGTTTGCCGCCGGCGGCCATGATTTTGTTCAGGCTCGCAATGCACCGTCCGATGCCGGTGCTGTCGATGTGGGTAATGCCGGAGAGTTCGAAAATGAACCGCCGGTAGCCTTGCGCGAGGAGCGTATCAACGACGCTCTCGAGTTGCTCGCCCTCGGGACCGAGCATCAGCCGGCCTGACAAAGTGAGGACTACGCTTGACGGGGCGATCTCGCGGTAACCGATCTCGAGTGGAACAGGCTTCAACTCTATAGGGATAACACAGCCGTCACGGTGTGGGTTCGAAATAGTAGACGAAGATCGCGTATCCGGGGCGCGCGACAGGCTCGCGGTCGCGGAAGGCGGCGTAGTAATCTTTGAACTTCGGCGCAAAGAACTGGCCCGGAATGAGGGTGGCGCCGATGGCGTAATAGCGGCCGGGTTCGGGGACCAGCCGGTCAGACTTCACCAGGGATTCAGCCCACGGAGGCGCCAGCAGTTCCACTTCGTTGCCGCGGAAATACCGGAACGGCATGTCGGCGCCGAAATAGGATAGCCGGATCGGCAGGACCTTGTTGCGGCGGGCCCAACTTTCGAGCGCGGGAAGGCCCTGGCCCCAGTCGAGATTACTGTCGAGCAAATAGTGGGAGCCCCTTGCGGGTCCGCCGGCGGCGAGGTTGAAGAAACCGATTCCATCGGGATAGACACGCCCGGTTTCAAACAGGAAGACGAGGGCAAGCAGTGCCAGCAGCGCCTGCCGGGCATGTGTGCGGGACAGCCAATCGACGCCGGCCGCGGCGATCAGGAGTCCGAACGGCAGAGCGGGTAGAACCAGGCGAACACCCAATTGGAGTGGCACCGTGGATGCGAGGGCTATGTACAAGAACCCGGGCGCGAGCCAGAGCAGAGCTGTCCAGGCGAGTCTGCGATGATACGCGCGGTTTATGAGCGCGCCCCCGCCGGCCAACATCAGGATCCACAGCGAGACGGGCACTTTGACGGCGAGAGCGACGGCGAAATACCAGGGGTTGCCCTCGGGCCACACCTTACCAAGCAGATACACCGGCATTTCAAAGGCGAGGTTGGAGAAGAGCGTCGAGACTCCGGTCCACAGCGATAAAGGAATCGGTATGAACGTCAGCAGGCGCGCGGCTGCTTTCACCGGCGCCGGTAGATATGCGGTGGCGGAAATCTGTTCGAGTTCCGGAGGTGTGAGAGTGCGGATATCGAAGCGGTAGGCGGCGATGACTACGAGCCAGGTAAGAACGACGGCAGCGGCGGCCCAAAGCACAGCCCGGCGTCGACGCGCGATCGCGAGAATCAGCACGGGCGCGAGCAGCGGCACGTAGAGAAG
>JAWXCM010000296.1:0-4733 GCA_034408745.1 Bryobacteraceae bacterium | reverse complement strand
GCCCCGACGCAACCGACCGCCGGCATGCCGCGAGTTGCTCGCACGGAATCGAATTGGCCGCGTAACGGTTCCTTGATTTAGTTAGATGTCGCGCGGGGCCCAAGTCATCCGGGCACCCACTGGGCCTCTGCAATTGGAGGCATCTTTAGCCGGGCCGAAGTTATACCGGGGGCGCTGCGAGGTTTGTACCGCGGCTGGGGCGAACGTCCCGCTCGGGTCCCTATTGAGCCGCCGGCTCATGCCGGAAGGATCCGATCAATTGACGCGATTCACATTGGGCAGACTGAGTTAGCGATAACTTAAAGTGGTCCACTGTTCGTCGCCTCGAGCGTCCCCGGATGCCCCGTGCAGCGCGCCACACTGGCTCTCCGTGTCCGTACTTGCAACCAGTTCCCGGCGGCAATGCGGTCACCCATTTGGTCGGATTGCCGCCGAGGCCTCGAACTCCACCGTCCGGCATGATGTGCGGGGCCGGAACTGATGGTCCCTGTCCGATAGCTAAAAAAAAGCCACGAAGAACCTGAAGCTCCCCGAACAGTTGTGGCGGCATGCACTCCATAGATCGCCTGACGTATCGCAGCAGGCGACTATCACAAAAGGGAGCGCGTGAGCTGTTTACGGCGGCGGTTCTCGTTCATGATTCGTGCTCCTTTCTGAGGGACAACAACGGCCGCTCGCCCCAGCAAGGACGAGCGGCCGCATCTTACGTCGAGTCGTTCCTGCCGCCGGGTCGAAGCGCCGTAGACTGTTGAGATTCTGCTACTGGATAATCGCTGCGCGACTGATGCCTTGCCGTTCGCCGACGTTTTAATTCGTCCAGGCACTCGGCGATTGTGCGGACGCTTACGGGCAAGTCAGGGAAGGTTGAATTCGCTGGCATGCCCGAATCGGCATTTGGAGTGTTCGGCATTCAAGCCCCTTCCCACGCCGCAACCCAGGCGAATTCGGGATCCGCGGAGTCGGGCGAGTGAAAGTCTCGCCACGATTGTGCAAGCTGCTTCCGAAGTTGAGCAACTCTTCCTTTTGACAGATTGAATTGCTGTGCCACATCGGATGTCCTTTCGCCGAGTGCAAGCAACCACGCGATCGCCCGTTCTCGAATCGAAAGTGTCCGCAGCCAACTTTCGATGTCAATTCGCAGACAGGCGGTCTCAGCCGGAGAGCCGTGGTGCCGATCTTCTACGACCAACTCGTTCCAGTCATTGTCGTCACGCTCCCGCCAGTGCAGGCGCTCGATAGTGACACCGTGTAGATAAGTGCAACGCCTGGAGCCGAGGTCGAACTGGTTTTGCTTCAGGCCCGGTTGCAACCCGCAGCCGACCCTCCGGATCGCATAGCGCGCCAACGGAGTCGCGAAGGCCTCGTCGATGCGGCCAACTTCGTGGAGTCGGCGGACTGCAACGACGCATTCGGCGACGACCTGAGCGGTCAGTTCCTGCCGGAGCTCCCATTCACAGCTCCGGTAGGCGCGCGCAGCGATCGCCTTGATTGTCGGCAGCAATTCAAGAAAGCAGCGGTGCCATTCGGGTACCGTGTCGGCAACCAGATGTTGCGTCTGCATCTGAGTGATCTCCTTCGAGACCGTCCCCGTGCGTGGGGACGGCAGTTCTTGAGGAACGCCGCCCCTGCGCGTGCAGCGGCAGTTAAGCCGGTGGATCGGCCAAGACGCAGGGCGAATTACCTGATCGCTCACCCAGGTCAAATCGTTATGACGCAAGAATCCCCGGGATTGAGCCTTTGACACTCGTGCGGGAATGATTTCTGCCCAGGCGTCTCAAAGTCGTTGAGCTGATCACAATCGTGCTGCTTCACGTCCGTAGAAAATTGCCTGCGAATCGGGTTAGACTGCCGCCGCTCCTCAGCCACTTTGTCACTGCGACTGACCCAGGTGCAGGCGAACATCCCCCCCCTATGGAGACCGGTGCCCTTCCCGAGCAGGGACAGCTTGTCCAGGTCCGTTCCCGTCCCTGGGTCGTAAACGAGGTCAAACCGAGCACTCTGCCGGCTCCTGCGCTGAAACTGCCGGTCGTCCAGCTACAGCATCTGCTGACGCTCTCGTCAGTGGAGGACGACGGTCTGGGAGAAGAAGTGCAGGTCATCTGGGAGATCGAGCCGGGCGCCAAGTTGATCGAGCGCGTCGCCCTGCCGGAACCCACCGGGTTCGATGCACCGGCACAGCTCGATGCCTTCCTCGATGCCGTCCGCTGGGGCGCCGCCTCGACCGCCGATCACAAGAACATCCAGGCGCCGTTCCGCAGCGGGATCGAGATCGAAGACTACCAGCTGGATCCGGTGGTGCGGGCGATCCAGATGCCGAGGGTGAATCTGCTGATTGCGGACGACGTCGGCCTCGGCAAGACGATTGAAGCCGGCATGGTGGGCCTGGAACTCATCATCCGCCACCGGGCTCGAAAGCTTCTCGTCGTCTGCCCGTCCGCGCTGCAGATCCAGTGGCGCGACCAGATGCGGGACAAGTTTGGACTCGACTTCCGCATCGTCGATTCGAGCCTGCTGCGTGAACTTCGCCGCCGGCGGGGGATCTACGTCAATCCGTGGGCGCATTTCCCCCGATTGATCACGAGCATCGACTTCCTGAAGCGGGAGCGCCCCCTGCGGCTGTTCCGGGAAACCCTTCCGGCGCCGGGAGAGCCGATCTATCCCCGCAAGTATGACCTGCTGATCGTCGATGAAGCCCATAACTGCGCGCCGTCCGGAGTGGGCCGATATGCGACCGACTCGCTGCGGACCCAGGCCTTGCGGGAGCTGGCCCCGCACTTCGAGCACAAGCTTTTCCTGACGGCTACGCCGCATAACGGTTACCGCGAGAGCTTCAGCGCCCTGCTCGAACTGCTCGACAACCAGCGGTTCTCGCGCGGCACGGAACCCGACCGCAAGCAGCTCGATGCGGTCATGGTCCGCCGGCTCAAGAGCGATCCGGCCTTCGCGTTCAATCACCTGGGGATCCGGAGATTCCCGCCCCGCATCCTGAAACCGATCGAGGTGCCCTACACCGTCGAGGAGCGGGAGATTCACGCCGCCCTGCGTCAGTACACCAAACTGCGATCGTCCCGGGCGGACAGTGCTGCCGAACGGTTCGCCACCGAGTTCGTGCTCAAGACGCTGAAGAAACGCCTCTTCTCCTGCCCGGCGGCATTCCTCACGACGCTCGAACGACACGAAAAGTCGCTGCACACTGCCCGCAAGCGGGCGGCCAAGCCGACGTATAGAACGCTCCAGACCGAACTGGACCGGATGGATGAAGAGTACGCAGACGACGCCGACTACGACGACGCCACCGCCGATGCGCTCGACACCGCCACCCGGCTGTTCGCCGAACCGACAACCGAGGAAACGGAACTGCTGCAGAAGATGAAGGAGTGGGCGGCGCGGGCGCGCGGCCAGCGGGATTCCAAGGTCAAACAGTTGATCGCGTGGCTGCGCGAGAATCTCAAGCCCGGTGAGAAGTGGTCGAAAGAGCGGGTCATCATCTTCACCGAATACCGGGCCACGCAGAACTGGCTGCAGCAGGTGTTGGCCGCGGAGGGATTCACCGACGGCGACCGGCTCCTGACCATGTACGGTGGCATGGATCCAGAAAAGCGGGAGGAGGTCAAGGCGGCATTCCAGACCGACCCCGAACAGAGCCCGGTCCGGATCCTGCTCGCCACGGATGCTGCGTCCGAAGGCTTGGATTTCCAGAACTTCTGCTCGCGGCTAATTCACTACGAGATCCCCTGGAACCCCAATCGCATGGAGCAGCGGAACGGCCGCGTAGATCGTCACGGCCAGAAGGCCGACGAGGTTCTCGTTTATCATTTCGTCGGTCAGGGGTACGAGGAGCGGGCCAAGCGGCAGTTTAGCGGGCAGGTGTCGGACATGGAGGCCGACTTGGAGTTCCTGATGCGGGTGGCGCTGAAGATTGAGACGATTCGAGAAGACCTAGGAAAGGTCGGCACCGTGATCGCCGAGCAGGTCGCGGAGGCCATGCTCGGGCGCCGCACAGCGCTCAACACCGATAAGGCCGAGCAGGAGGCCGATCCGATCCGCAAGATGCTCAAGTTCGAGCGTGACCTGCAGAAGCAGGTGCAGGCGCTGATGGAGCAGTACCGGGAGACCCGCCGCGAGCTGCGCTTGTCTCCGGACAACGTTGGCCAGGTCGTCAGCGTCGGCCTCGCCCTCGCCCGGCAACCCGCGCTGATCCCCACGCGGACGAAGGATGGCAAGCCCTGCTTTCAGTTACCGCCGCTGCGGGGCAGCTGGGCCGCCTGTGCCGAGGGCCTGGAGCACCCGCATACCAAGGAGGTTCGCCCGATCACCTTCGATGAGTCGGTCTCGAAGGGGAAGGACGATGTGGTGCTGGTGCATCTGAACCATCGCCTGTCCCAGATGTGCCTGCGACTGCTGCGTGCGGAAGTCTGGGCCGAGAAGGGGCGGTCCAAGCTCCAGCGGGTGACGGCCCGTGTCGTGCCGAACGACGTTCTCGATACACCCGCCGTCGTCGCTCATGCCCGGCTGGTCGTGATCGGTGGTGACAGTCATCGGCTGCACGAGGAGATCATCGCCGCCGGCGGGTTCATCAAGGACCAGAAGTGGGGCGGACGGCTGAATGTCGGTCAGACCGAGTCGTTCCTTAGCGGGGCGACCGCGACCGAGCCTTCGGAGCCGGTGAAGGCCCGACTGCTGGAACTTTACCCGGCGCTCACCGGCCCGCTGGCGTCGGCGCTGGAAGCCCG
>JAWXCM010000295.1:0-6338 GCA_034408745.1 Bryobacteraceae bacterium | reverse complement strand
TGATTCTAAGCGCTGCATTCCAGTATTTCCTCCGCGGAACCATACTGGGCAGCACTGCCAGGCTCGCACCAACTACCGGTTAACTGCCGTTTTTAGGATAATCAACCTCAAGTTCGGCCTGTTGTCACGGCTCAAGATCTGGATTTGGTACGGCTGCTGTTTCGCGAGTACCAGACGGATATTGGGATTGACCTATGTTTTCAGAGCTTCGAAGCGGAGCTGGCTTCGCTGCCGGGTCGATATGACGGGCCGGACGGGGTGAGGGACGGTGCTCGGGCGAATGCGGCTGCGGGCTGAAAGCCCGCCCTACGTCATTTTGCCAGGGTAAAGATTTGGAATTGCTGGTTCGGCAGGAAGGTGAGTTCGGCGGCTGGCTTGTAGCCGGACTTTTTCAGGTCGGCGCGGATCTGGGCCGGGGCGAAGCGGAAGTGCTCGGGTGGACCCATGGGGGCGCCTTTGACGTAGTCGATGATGGCGAGGCGGCCGCCGGGCTTGAGGGATTTGGCGAGGGTTTTGAAGTATGTCTCGCGGTCGGCGATATGGTGCCAGGTGTTGACGATGAGGATGACGTCTACGGGTTCGGGCAGATTGGGCGAGGAAGCTGAGGCCTGGACGGCTGTGATGTTGGCGAGCTTTTCGTGCGCGGCGCGTTTTCGGAGATAGTCGACCATGCCGGGCTCGAGGTCACTGGCGTATACCCTGGGGGCGGCGGGGGATTTAGCGAGGCGGACGGTGAAGTAGCCGGTTCCGGCTCCGATATCGGCGACGGACTGGCCGGGCTTGAGGTTCAGGGCGGCGATGACTTCGGAGGGCTTCTGCCAGGCGTCGCGGGCAGGGTCGTCGAAGGACTTGGCAGATTCCAGGGGGTCGAATTTGTGCTCCATGTGCTGTTGGAACATGAGGGCGGCGAGGAGGCAGAGGATCGGCATTTGGGTCAGTTGGAGAAGCGGCGGAATCGGAAGACCTCGACGAACGAGATCCAGATGTTGAGGACGCCGAGGCCGCTGAGCGCGCCTCGGAAGGCGGGGTTGTCCCAGAGTTGGCGGAACCAGAGCGGGAAGAAGCCGGGGCCGGGTTCCCATTCGGTGACCCATGGGTAGACGAGCAGGAAGAGGCCGACTTCGAAACAAAAAATAGCGGCCATGACGGCGGCGAGTTTGTCGTACCAGTGGTAATGGGGTTTTGGGACGACGGCGAGTTCGGTGGTGGCTTGCAACTCGGGGGGATTCACGTCGCCGCTCGTCTCGAAATTTGCCGGTTCAGACTGTTGCATTCCCCATTGCGCGGCTGGCGCTACTTTGATCGTAACCCGACCAGAGTTCTAACTGACAACACATTCGGACTGGCTCAAAGCTGAAGCGGTGGAGGGTGGTGGGTCCGAGGCGGCGGAGAGCGTTGTAATGCTCGTCTGTACCGTAGCCTTTGTTGCGGCAGAGGCCGAATTCGGGGAAGACTTCGTCCCACTGGCGCATGCAGGCGTCGCGGGTGACTTTGGCCAGGATGGAGGCGGCTGCGATGCACATGCTTTGGGCGTCGCCCCTGATGATGGATTCCTGGGGGAGGGGTAGGTCGACGGTAGTGGCGTCGATGAGGAGGTAGTCGCAGGCGGGGTGGAGTTTGGCTACGGCTCGGCGCATGGCGAGGCGGGAGGCCTGGAGGATGTTGATGCGGTCGATTTCGTAGGCGTCGGCTGCGGCTACGGCGTGGCAGATGGCTCGCTCGCGGATGCGCTGGGCGAGAACTTCGCGGCGCTCTGGGTCGATTTGCTTGCTGTCGTTGAGGCCTCGGATGGGGCGAGCGGGGTCGAGAACGACCGCGGCGGCGTAGACGGGGCCGAAGAGGGCGCCTCGGCCGACTTCGTCTACTCCGGCGATGTATTGGAAGCCGCGGGCTCGGGCGGCGCGTTCCAGTTTACTGCTGCAGGGCACTTCGTTTCTCTACCAGCGTAGTACGGGCAGGGTCGGGATACGGTCGAAGTGGTTGTCGCGGGTGGCTAAGGGGAGGTTGTGCTCGATTGCGGCGGCTGCGATCCAGATGTCGTTGTCGGGGATTAGGGCGCCTCGGTTGGCGAGGTCGGCTTTCAGTTTGCCGAAGAGGCGGGCGGTTTCGTCGGTGGATCGCAAGACCGTGCAATGACTGAGGAAATCTGCCACCTGCGCGCAACTGCTCCGAGGGTCTCGGGATCTGTACGCGCCATAGTACAGCTCGCCTATGACGTGAGTCGATACAAAGAGGTCGTGTTCAGGGCCGGGCCACTGAGCAGCCAAACGGCCGAGGAACAGTCCGACCACAGAACTGGTGTCAATAGAAACGCGGCGGGGGCTCATCATTGATGGTTTCGCACTCTTCCATCGCCTTCAGCCAGTCCTCGGCATCTTTGCCCTGAATGCAGCCGAAGGTAGCAGCGAAGGCTGGGTGCAATTCGCGAGGGCGAGTCTCTGTAAGGCGATGGACGAAGTTCTCCACGCGGTCCAGGTCGTCCGGCGGGAGTGTCCTGAGCTCTTCGATCAGTTCGTCGAGTTTTGACATGAGACTCCTCCCGCCTTCAGATTAGCTTAGACCGGGCGGTCGCGCTCTTTGAGGCGAGCGGCCTTGCCACGAAGGGCGCGGAGGTAGTAGAGCTTGGCGCGGCGGACGCGTCCGGTGCGGATGAAATCGATGTGATCGATTACGGGTCCGTGCACCGGGAAGATGCGTTCGACGCCGTGGCCGAAGCTGACTTTGCGGACGGTGACGGTCTGTCCCATGCCCGCGTTGTGGAGCGCGATGACCACGCCCTCGAAGGCCTGGGTGCGTTCCTTGTCGCCTTCCTTAATCTTCACGTGGACGCGAATGGTGTCACCAGGCCGGAAAGCCGGCAGGTCACTCCGCTTATTCTTGTCCTCAATCCTCTGCATGATCGCGTGTTGCATGTCGTTCTACTCCGGCCTGCGGCGGGTTTTCGTAACCCGCCTGCCCGTTTGATATCTCGTTACGGTCCTGCTGCAGGAGGTCGGGACGCATACGCGCCGTCTTCTCCTCCGCTGCCTTCCTACGCCACTTCCGGATTGCCTCGTGATGTCCGCTCAGGAGCATCTCCGGAACAGGAATCCCCCGGAACACTGCCGGCCGGGTCCACTGCGGGCAGTCGAGCAGCTTCGAGCCATGGCCCGCCTCGCTGAACGACTCCCAGATGCTCGAATCTTCGTTTCCGAGCACCCCCGGCAACAACCTTGCGACCACGTCGATGACAACGGCGGCTGCCAGCTCTCCCCCGCTGAGGACGAAGTTGCCGATGCACAGCTCTTCGTCGACCAGATGGGAGGCGACGCGCTCGTCGACCCCTTCGTATCGCCCACAAATCAGGAGCAACTCGTCGGCGCGGCTCAGCCTGCGCGCCGCTTCCTGATCGAACAAACGGCCCTGCGCCGAAAGCAGGACAACCTTTCGGGAAGGTCCACGCTCCGGCCAGATGGTCTCCACCGCCTCGAAAACCGGCTCGGGTTTCATGAGCATACCCTCGCCGCCGCCGAACGGCCGGTCGTCCACAGTTTTGTGACGGTCTGTTGTCCAGTCTCTCAAATTGTGGACCTGAATTTCCAGTGAGCCGAATTCCCGAGCCTTACCAACCACTCCGTGCTCGAACGGTCCCCGGAAAAATTCCGGGAAAATCGTCAGCACGTGGAACTTCATTTTTCGCTAACTTCTTCGAGCCCGTCCGGCAGCTCCGTTACGATCCGCCGTCCTTCGATATCGACGGTCCGGTAGAACACTGACGTGAACGGGATGAGCAGTTCCCGGTTGCGTTCATTCCGAACTTCCAGCAGCGGCGCGGCTCCAAATTCATGCCACGCTCTTACTTCACCGAGCTTGCGACCGTCGGGCGTTTCCACCGTGCAGCCGATCAGATCGGAAAAATACCATTCGCCTTCCGGCGCCGGCGGCCGCTCACTGAGCGGGATGCAGACGTCCAGGCCGCCGAGCGCTTCGGCGTCGTTGCGGGTATCCAAACCCACGAACTTCAGCACCAGGGTTCCGCCGTGGAGCCAGAGCGCCTCGATCTGCGCGGGCTTTTCGGTACCCTCGGCTACGAGGGTGACCTTCATGCCGGGCTGGAATCGGTCCGGGACCGACCCGTTAAGAATCGCGGTCACTTCTCCGCGAATTCCCCGGGCTCGCCGGAGCGAGGCCAACACTACCCATTCAGCAGGCATGGATTACTCGAGGATCTCGAGCGTGAATCGCCGGTCGACTTTCATCCCGATGGATCCAAGCAATGTACGAATCGAGCGGGCGGTACGGCCCTGCTTGCCGATCACTTTGCCGAGATCGTTCGGTCCGACCTTCAGTTCCAGCACGGTTGCCTGTTCGCCGGAGATTTCTTTTACGACGACCTGATCCGGTTCATCAACCAGGGCTTTTGCGATATCTTCGACTAACTCACGAACTCCGGCCATTCGAAACGTCCTTCTGCCTGCTTATGCGACTGGGGCGGCGGCCGGGTTGGCTTTCAGAAGCCGGGCGACCGTGTCAGACAACTGAGCGCCATTCTTCACCCAATGCTCGATGCGGTCGTGCTTGAGGCTGATCACCTTTTCTTTGGCGACTGGGTTGTAGTGGCCCACGATCTCGACCGCACGGCTGTCGCGCGCGCGTTCTTTTTCAATCACGACGAGCCGGTAAGTCGGCTTCTTTTTGGCGCCGAAACGCGCCATGCGAATCATCAACATTTAGTCCTTCATCTCCTGACAAAATTCCGTTATGTAGCAGGGCGCGTCCGGATTCAACCGAACAGGCCCGGGATCTTGAAGCCGCCCGGTAATTTGGGCATCTTGCCGCCACCGCCCATGCCTCCCAGCAGCCCGCTGGAGAAAGTCTTCATCAACTTTCTCGCCTGGGCGTACTGTTTCAGCAGCGCGTTCACTTCCTGTACGGACGTACCGCTTCCCCGCGCAATGCGGCGGCGGCGCGAACCGTTGATAATCATGTGGTTATGACGCTCTTTCGGGGTCATCGAATCGATGATTGCGACTACCCGGTCGAGTTCATTTTCATCCACTTTGAGATTCTTAAGGTCCTTGATGGGACCGATCTGCGGCATCATGCCGAGCAGATTTTCGAGCGGGCCGAGTTTGCGGAGCTGCTTCATCTGATCGCGAAAATCTTCGAGCGTGAACTCGTTGTCGATCAGCTTGCGCTGCATCTCCTCGGCTTTTTTCTGGTCGAAGCCTTCCTGCACCTTCTCGACGAGGGAGACGACGTCGCCCATGCCGAGGATTCGGGAAGCCACGCGGTCGGGATGGAACGGCTCGAGGGCGTCCATTTTTTCACCGACGCCGACAAATTTCAGCGGTTGATCGGTGACCGTGCGGATGGAGAGGGCTGCGCCGCCACGCGCGTCGCCATCCATCTTGGTGAGGATGACGCCGGTGATGCCGAGGCGCTTGTGGAACTCTTCGGCTGACTTGACCGCGTCCTGACCGGTCATCGCGTCGGCGACGAAGAGGATTTCGGTCGGGTTCAGGATTAACTTGAGCTCTGAGAGCTCGGTCATCAGGTCTTCGTCAATGTGGAGGCGTCCGGCGGTGTCGACAAGCAGGACGTCGCGTCCGGCCTGGAGGGCTTCGCGTTTGGCTCCACGGACGAGCTCGGCGGGTCGATTTTCTTCCGGTGGTCCTTCGTAGATCGGAATCCTGACGTCTTTGGCGACGACGGCGAGCTGCTTTCGCGCGGCGGGGCGGTAGATGTCGACCGATACGAGGATGGGAGTGTGGCCGTTCTTGCTGAGCCAGCGGGCGAGCTTTCCGGTGCTGGTGGTTTTGCCCGATCCCTGGAGTCCGACGATCATAATTACGGTCGGCGGGTCATTGGCGAAACGGAGCTTCGAAGTGTGAGTTCCGAGAATTCGAATCAGTTCGTCGTGGACGATTTTGACGACGAGCTGGCCCGGCGCAAGCGACGTAAGTACTTCTTGTCCAAGGGCTTTCTCTTTGACGTTGGCGATGAGTTGCTTGACGACTTTGAAGTGGACGTCCGCTTCCAGCAAGGCGACACGGATCTCCCGCAGAGCGGTTTCCATGTTTTCCGCCGAGAGCTTACCTTCGCCGCGCAGGGTCTTGAAGACGCGCTGCAGCTTGTCAGAAAGAGTGTCAAACATTGCTGTCTGAGGGTTTTGAACAGACGTACTGCTACCTGTAGAGGAGAGGCAGTCTTTCCATTATAAACGAGTTAACGGCGTGGCGTCACGTGTCTCGTGAAACCCCTAATCCGCCGGTAAGAATTTTGGGATGACTGGTAGAGAGGGATTCGGGGCGATCAGATGTTGGAATTGGCGGTGGTTGTGAAAAACTGCGGAGAAG
>JAWXCM010000294.1:0-24866 GCA_034408745.1 Bryobacteraceae bacterium | reverse complement strand
GACCTGTTCACCTGGCTCAACGACCCCTTCCAGCCTCCACCGGCCCTTGATGGTGTTCACGACGCTCAGATGACCATGGCCTTCGCCGCCCGATAATCCAGACAGCACCGCCGTACACCCCGCCCCGATGACACCCCCCAGCCTGCTTTTGCATATCAGGCCAGCGCCCCAGCTATGTCTGGCTATATCAACACGCCACAGCCGGGTCCCAGCTAATTTGGACAGCAGTGGAGGGTCTAATTTGTTAGCCATCGTTGCCGCGCAACCTGATGAGTTCCTGCGGAAACCGTCCTTGCCAGGTGCCGAAGTTGCGCTCCGATCGGTCGCGGGCTTGTGGTGAACAGGCCGGGATCGTCCGTATGCCGAGACCCTGCAAGGCACGTCCGACCTGCGTGGGACGGCGCGGATCAATGCGCTCGCCGCGTTTCGGCGTCACGAAGAAATGTCCAGCCCTGTCGCTTTACAACGAGCAAAACACACCTCGCTATGAGTTGCTGGAGATCATGGACGACGCGACGAGCCGGATCTGCTACGCGCAGGTGGTAGAGGTCGAATGCACGCGCAGTGTTATCGCAGGGCTGCGGGAGGTGGTTGAAGTACCGGCCGTCCTTGAACCACCGGTGCTGGCTGGCATCAGTGTGCAGCGTCATTCCTGGCAAGGGCCGCCGTGGACGCCGCTTGCGGTGGCTGCCCGGCTTCTTGCGCCTTTCCACCAGGGCCCGCATCCTGAAAGCCTTCTTCGCCCATGTGTAGCGGTATTTCAGGCCATGCTCATTGAGCAGAATCTCGTGCAAGTGCTGAACATTGAAATCGAAGTACTTCTCCCGCCTCACCGTCCGCTCCGTCACCCCAATGATCCTGGCCGCTTCCCACGACTCCAGCTTGCCCGCTATCGCCTTCAAGATCATTTCTTTGGACCGGACAACTCACTTGCTAACTGAGGCGGACAACTCACATGCTGACGACACTCAGTGGGTCCTGGTCCACCATGACGCCGGCTATTCCGATATAATCCAACCAAATATCCTTCTGGAGGTTGGGTTGAGAGCATACATCAAACTACTGGCAGCGTTGCCGGTGGCCGCAGTCTCATTGTGGGCTCAGGCTGGTCTGGGCTCGATTCAGGGAACCGTTGTGGATTCGAGCGATGCCTCGATTCCTGGCGCATCGGTGAAAGCGGTTCAGCTTTCCACCAATTCCGAACGCATCACGACAACAAACGACACCGGACTTTTTACACTTCCGTCCCTGGTTGCCAGCAGGTACTCGCTTACAATCAGCGCCTCCGGATTCAAAGACAAGAAGATAGAGAACGTCGACCTCAACGCCTTTCAAACGATGTCGATGGGCCGCGTTTCGCTCGAAGTTGGCTCCGGCCCGTCCACCGTCATCAGCGTGACTGCCGAACAGGCACAACTCGTCACGGAGAATGCGGTTCGCAATGAAACCGTGCAGTCGAAGCAGGTAACCGAGATGCCGCTGCAGGGCCGCAACTGGTCCACGCTGCTCAAGATCATTCCTGGATCGGCGCCGCGAAGCACCCAGGCGATCAACGGCCGCGAAGCCGGATACGACGGCTATGGCGACTTCCGCATCAACGGCAAGGCGTCCAACCAAACGCAGGTCAACCTGGATGGCGGCAGCAACGTCGACCACGGCAGCGACAGCAAAACCACCGTGACGCCGAGCCTCGAGTCCATCCAGGAAGTTTCGGTGCTGACGAACAATTTTCAGGCCGAATACGGCATCCGCGCTGGAGTCGTCATCAACATCGTCACCAAGTCGGGCACCAATAAATTCCACGGAACTGCGTGGGACTACATGCGAAACGAAGCATTTAACGCAAATCCCTGGGATAATGCGTTCTTCGGCCGCACCAATCCACGCTACCGTTACAATTATTTCGGCGGCAACCTTGGCGGCCCGATCAAGAAGGACAAGCTGTTCTTCTTCTACAACTTTGAAAACCTGAAGCAGGACACGCCGACGATCCGCACGCAGTTGCGGCTGCCCACGGCGCTGGAACGCATCGGCGATTTCTCCCAAACCATTAATTCCGACGGTACGCGGCCCACCATCTACATGCCTGGCTCGCAGGCGTCCGGCACGCCGGTGCCTGTGCCGAATAATATCCTTCCGCCCAGCCTGGTAACACCACTCGGAAAAGCGATCCTCGCCATTTACCCCGAGCCGAACCTGAAGAACGAAACCAACAACAACTACCTCAGCGAGTACTCGAAACAGGACAATCGCTATCTCAACACGTTCAAGGCCGACTACAATATCAACGACAGAACTCGCGCCTACGTCCGCTACTCGTACGACTATCAGAAAAACCGCGACCTGATTACCTGGATGGCGGGCGACCGGCTTCCGTTCACAGTCACGGGATGGAACCGGCCCGACAAAGCCCTGACGGCCAACCTGACCCGGACGTTCAGCCCCACTCTGATTTCCGAGTTCCTGTTCAACTGGCAGAAAGACTTTGTCAACGCGACTTCGGAAGTGCTGCCAGACCCCGACGCCATAGATCGTGTAAAGCGCGGGCTCGGCGACCTCCCGCTGGTATACAACAACTCGACCATCCTGCCGCAGATTTCCGGCACCGGATATCAGGATTTCCACTTCAATCGCTTTCCGTGGTACGCGAAAGCGCCCGAAATGCAAATCGCAAACACGTGGACGAATACACGCGGCGCTCACATTCTCAAGTGGGGCGGTCAGTTTATTTTGAACAAAAAAGATGAAATCGACAGCTCGATAGCAAAAGGCGTCTTCGATTTCGGCGTCAATACCGCCAGCTCATTCGACACCGGCTACAGCCCGGCGAACGTCCTCACCGGCTCGGTCTCGCAGTTTCGCCAGGTAAGTAACCAGGCGCGCAAACTTTCAAAGTTCAACGACTTCCACTTCTTCGCGCAGGATACGTGGAAGGTCACTTCGAAGTTCACGCTTGACTATGGACTCCGGGTCTATCACATCCCCACCGAATTCAACACCCAGCCCAACGAAACGCTCGACGCTGTGTTCGTACCTGGACTCTGGGATGCATCCAAATCGCCTCGCTACTATGTGCCGAATCCGGCCAACACCCGGACTCTGATTGACCCGGCGTTCCCCAACGCTCCGCTGCCCACAAATGTGTTCAACGCACTGCTGTTTTCGCTGGTTCCCGGCTCAGGCGACCCGCTGAACGGGGTAGTGAAACTGGGCGATCCGCGCATTGGCAACGCCGGTATTCGCAACCCGAATTACCTGCTCTTCGCGCCCCGCGGCGGTTTCGCCTGGCAGGCTGTCTCGAAAACCGTTGTTCGCGGCGGCTTCGGCTGGTCCTACAACCGCCCGACGATCGGACAGGCGATCAACACGTTCGAAAACGGCCTCGCCGACCAGCTCGACTATCGCCAGACCAGTCTCGGCAGCCTTCAAAACACCACCGTCAAGCGTCTCTCGCCGCGCAACTTCGGCGCCATCGATGAGTCCAGCAACAAGGTTCCCACCGTCTACGACTTCAGCATGTCCGTGCAGCGTGAACTGCCCGGCAACATGGTTCTCGACGTCGCTTATATCGGCAACATCCAGCGCCACCAGACGCTGCAGTTCAACCTGAACCAGGTCCTTCCCGGAACCTCATGGAAGCCCGAGTTCATTGACCCGCGCCTTGCCGGCAACAACTTCGCCGGTCCCATTTCAGCAACCAATCCCGGTCCGCTGCCCGGCAGTCAGGCGGTCGACAGCAATCTGATGCGCCCATTCCGGGGCTTCGGCTCACTGAACCTGATCACCAACGTCGCCAACGCCCGCTACCACTCGCTGCAGACCAGCCTGCAGAAGCGCTACGGCCATGGTCTCACCTTCCAGTTCGTGCACACGTATGGAAAGCTGATCACCGGCGCCGAAAGTGTGGGTCCCTTTAATTTCAGGTGGAAGGACTACACGGGCTTCCAGGCCAACGAAGACCGTACCCATACGGTCGCGATCAATTACACCTACGACGTTCCGAAGCTGAACCAGAAACTTGGCTGGAACAACATGGTGGCAAAGCAGATTTTCGAAGGGTGGAGCATTGCCCACCTGATGAACTTCTACTCCGGCCGACCGCTTACTCCGAGCTTTGGTCTGCAATACGCCGGCAACACCCAGGGCGTGGCGAATGTCAATTCCATCTTCACAGGCAGCCCGGACATCGGCCCTCGCATTGTGCCGACAAAGAATCCGAACGGCGATGTCAGCAGCATCGATCACTCGTTCGATGTAAACGCGTTTGCCGTCCCGAATATCCCCGATGCGGGCATGGGATCGCGTAACTATCTCTGGTCGGCTGGAACGTTCTCGAACGACATCAACATCAGCAAGAACTTCCGAATCGTGGAAGGAAAAGTCCTCGAGCTCCGCGGCAGCTTCTTCAACCCGTTCAACCAGGTTCGCCGTCAGGATCAGAACACCGGGGCCACGTTCAAAATGCGTGGAGCCGCCCTCAACCAGGGTTATTACCTGTTCAACAATCCGGAGATGCAGGTATCGAATCTGCTTTCCCGTTCCCCCAACGCCACCTCCGCTGAGCAATACAATCAGTACCGCAGCGGATTCGGCCACTACAACATGACCAGCGTGATGGATATGCGCCGGATCGAAGTCGGCCTGCGCTTCCGGTTTTAAACTCAACTCGGCTGCCCCGCATAACACGGGGCAGCCGCCTTTCCTTCTCGCCGTCAGTTGCAGAAACAGCGGGATTATTGGCTGAATGTAAGGGCGATATAGCTGTTCGATTAGTGAAATGGTGGTTTGGGAGACGGGAATTCGGGGGATTGTGCCTGCGACCGGGTGGCTCGCCGAGGACACACTTCTCCCCCGCACGCTGCGGGCTGGGGTTCGATCTTCGGTTCAGGCCGCCGGTTTTCGAGAAGTGAGGGCTTGTTCGAGGCGGTGGGTCCCAAAGGACTGGTTAATCGGTGCGATTCCGAACAACGGGATTATTGGGACTTTTGAGAAGGGTGCCTGTGGCCAGATTTCGTCGGGCAGGGACGGCATTGACGACGGGTGAGAGGGTGCACCTGGCAGCGCTGGCGAGTCGCGACGAGCACTTCGCCCGCGGGATGTCGACAGGCGTGATCTTGATTGCTCTGCGGGTAGGGAAGTGCGAGGCGTTTGAGGGTGTGGTCAAAATGGGCGTGTAGTTTGCATGGATTTGCCGGCGGGTTTCGTTAAGGGCCGGATTGTGTTTTTCGGCCTGTCGGGTTTGCGGTGCCAGGCGGTGTTAGGAGACCGCCGCAGGCGTGGGCGCCTGCCCCCCTTTTTAGTTTTGATCTCGTGAGAGGAGCGGGCCGCAAGTCGGAACCGGGCGCTTCAGACCTTATAATGGGCCGCACACACTAATGCTGTCTACGCGGCACCTGCGCTGGTACATTGGCGGTCTACTCTTCCTCTCCACGGTCGTGAATTACATCGACCGGCAGACTCTCAGCGTCCTTGCTCCCTATATTAAGCAGGAGTATCGCTGGACTAACTCCGATTTTGCGCTGCTGATTATCGCGTTCCGTATCGCCTATGCAACTGGTCAGAGCCTGACGGGTCGGATCCTCGACCGCATCGGCACTCGCCAGGGTCTCACGCTCGCTGTGGCGTTTTACTCTGTAGCGGCCATGCTGACGGCGACGGCCACCGGTCTGCGGAGCTTTTGCGGGTTTCGATTCCTGCTGGGTTTTGGAGAATCCGCCAACTGGCCGGGTGCCACCAAGGCCGTCTCAGAGTGGTTCCCCCGGCGGGAAAGTGGCTGGGCTGTCGCGCTGTTCGACAGCGGGTCGTCTGTCGGTGCCGCGCTTGCGCCCGCACTGGCTCTGTGGGCATTGCATGAGTTTGGAAGTTGGCGCCCTGTTTTTATCTGCACGGGTGCTCTCGGCCTGCTCTGGCTGGTGGTGTTCCGGTTTCTTTACCAGCGACCGGAAGATCACAAGTGGATCACCGCCGAAGAGCGCGCTCTCATACTCAGTGAGCGGGCAACTGCAAACGCCGCTCCTGCTCACACTACCCGAATGTCCGTCCGTGCCCTGCTGTCGCTCCGTCAGACCTGGGGCATCATCATCGGGAAATCCCTGACCGATCCTGTGTGGTTTTTTATTACGGACTGGTTTGCGATCTATCTTGTGGCAAAGGGGCATCGGCTGGAGGAGAGTCTGCTGGCGTTCTGGATTCCTTTTCTTGCCGCGGATATCGGAAATTTCGCCGCTGGTGGAGTCTCCAGTTACCTCATTCAGCGAGGTTGGGCGACGGGAGCCGCGCGCAAAGCCGTAATCATCGTGTCCGGCCTTGGCATGACGGTGCTGGCGCTTACGGTGGTCCGCGATTCCTTTGCCTGGATGGTCACGTGCTTCGCAGTGTCGACGCTGAGCTACGCGGCGTTATCCACCATGATTCTGAACCTGCCTGCAGACGTCTACCCGTCGCACTCGGTGGCCTCAGTTAGCGGGATGAGCGGCACGGGAGCAGGCATCGGAACTATCCTGGCCACATACTTTATCGGCAGGGTCGCAGACACCAGTTCCTTCGAACCTGTCCTGATGGTTGCAGGGGTTGCACCGCTGCTGGCTGTGCTCGCCATTGTCACGCTCGTCCGAAACGATGGCGCCAGCGAGCGGGGAATCGTAAACAGGATCTAGATGCGTACGGTACAGTTGACCGCGCGGGTGAGGTTCTGATGCGACCGGCTCTGGCGATGCTGTTGTCGGTTGGTCTGATGCTGAACGGCCAAACTGGCTCAAACGTGCAGCAAGGCGTTACGCCCTCGTTCCGCAGCACCACGCAGCTTGTGGTGGAAACCGTGACGGTAAAGGACAAGGGCGGCCACCCCGTCACCGGGCTGAAAGCAGGCGACTTCGCTGTCACCGAGGACGGGACGCCGCAGGAGATCCGGTACTTCGAGTTTCAGCAGCTGGACACGGCGACCCTGGCAACGCCGATTCCCGAAGGACAGTTCGCAGAACCGATGGCGAGACTGGCGCGAACTGAGATCGCGCCAGCTGCTCCGGGCGACACGAGGTATCGGGACCGTCGCCTGCTCGCTTTGTATTTCGATCTGACTGCCACGCCCGTTCAGGATCAGATCCGGGCGTTCCAGGCGGCGAAGAAGTTTTTGCGGACGCAGATGACCACCGCGGACATGGTGGCGATTCTGGCGTTCAGCAGCGGATCGGTGCAGGTGTTCCAGGACTTCACGGCGGACCGGGAACGCCTCCTAAGCACGATTGAAACGCTGATTGTGGGCGAAGACGAGAATGCCCCGTCTGATGCCGCCGATTCCGGTAAGGCGGACACAGGCTCGGCGTTTGGCCAGAACGACTCGGAGTTCAATATCTTTTTCACGGACCGGCGACTGGCCGCGCTGCAGACCGCAACTCAGATGCTGGGCCGGCTGAATGAGAAAAAGTCGCTGGTTTATTTCGCCAGCGGACTCAGGTTAAACGGATCAAACAATCAGGCGCAACTGCAGGCGACGATCAATTCAGCCATACGGTCGGGCGTATCGTTATGGACGGTGGATGCCCGGGGTCTGGTGGCCCAGGCTCCACTGGGCGACGCCACACAAGGCTCTCCAGGCGGGCTGGGAATGTACACGGGCGCGGCTGCAAATGACCGGACTCGTGGCTTTCAGCGTTCGCAGGACACGCTGTGGACCCTGGCTGCTGACACGGGGGGCAAGGCGCTGCTGGATCACAACGACCTCACGCGGGGCATCGTGCAGGCGCAGCAGTCCACCGGAAGCTATTACATTTTGGGATATTACACGGCGAATGCGAATCTTGACGGCAAATTCCGGCGAATTCGGATTTCGCTGACGAATGGGATGCAGGTATCGCTCGATTATCGGCAGGGATATTTCGCCGGAAAAGTCTTCAGTAAGTTCACAACCGCGGATAAAGAGCGGCAGCTGGAGGACGCGCTGATGCTCGGGGATCCGGTAACGGAGTTGACGATCGCGATGGAGATGGGGTATTTCCAGCTAAACAAGGCGGAATATTTTGCAACCCTGACGGTCAGGATTCCGGGCAGCGAACTGGCCCTGGCCCGAAAGCGGGGCGCGGACCGCACCACCATCGATTTTATCGGAGAGATTAAGGACGAGTTCGGCACCACGGTATCCAACGTGCGCGACAAGGTGGATATCAGGCTCAGCGAGACGGCAGCCGCCGCACTGGCCAGTCGGCCGATTGAGTACGATACGGGGTTTACGCTGCTTCCTGGAAAATACCAAGTCAAGTTTCTGGCCAGGGATGTCACCACGGGCCGGATGGGCACTTATGCGATGGGGTTCGTGGTGCCGAATTTGAATAAGGAGTCGCAGCGGATTCCCATCAGTTCGGTAATCCTGAGCAGCCAGCGCGTCGACATGCGAGACGCGCTGTTTGAGGCTGGCAAGTCGAGGGCAGCTCAGGCGAATTCCCTGCATCCTCTGGTGCAGGAGGGGCAGAAGTAATTCCTTCGGTGACGCGCGTTTTCCGGACTGCCAGGGACATGTATGTATACCTGCAGGCGTATCAGCCCGACGCCCAGACGCCGGAGCCGCTGTATGCGTTCGTCACCTTTTACAAGGGCGGAGCGAAGGTGTTCGAAACTGCGCCGCTGGCCTCGCTCGAAATTTCCGCAAACCGGCTGAAAACTACCCCGTTGCGGTTTCGGTTCCCGCTCAGCGGCCTGGATTCGGGCGAGTACCTTTGCCAGGTCACTGTTCTGGATACGAAGAGCAGGAAGGCGGCATTTTGGCAGGCGCCGGTGATGCTTGTGCCTTAACTGGCCGAATTCGTTCGCGAGAGCGAAAAAATGTTAATACTGCCCGGCAGAGTGCCGATATGCCGATCAGGTATGGCCCGCATTTTGGCACGGCGAACATTCCCGGCGACGTCAGTTCTCGCAATCGCGGGCATTGGGGTGCTCGCGATTGCCGCAGGACCTCCTGGTTTCGCTCAGGGAGCACCTCGACAACCACTTCGCATCGGCGTCGATCAGTCGCTTCCCTACCAGGCATGGGTGGAAGGCAAGGGTGCCGTCGGGTTTACGGTTGAACTGATTAACCGCGCGGCAGCGCGCCGCGGCATTCCAATCGAGTGGGTATTTCGTCCCGAAGGTCCACAGCGTTCGCTGAGTGCCCGCCGCGTCGACCTTTGGCCGCTTGTCGCGCTCACGGCGATGAAAAAGGCCGGCCTGCATGCTGGCCGGCCGTGGCTGAAGAACCAGTACGCCATAGTGTGGCGCGGCGACGAATCGGCGCTCCCGACGCCCGAACCCGACTGGACCGGCAGAGCCATCTCCCATATCGGTTTACCCTTGATTTCGGAAGTCGCAAGGGGTGCCTTCCCCCGTTCCACACTGGCGCAGACTAAGGAGCGGCGGTTCGCGCTTGAGAATGTGTGCACCAATGTTGCCGATGGTGCCTTCATGGAAGTGCGTCTGCTGGAGGCTCTTCTGCTTCGCCGTCCGGCAATCTGCCAGAACGCCGTTTTTCGGGTGCGCGTGCTGTCGAAGCCTGTTCTGGAGCTGTCGGTTGCATCAACACCAGAGAGTGGTGCGTATGCGGATGCCCTCAGCGACGAACTGCAAAGGATGATTCTGGCCGGCGAGGTGGGCGACTCTGTAGACCGTTGGTTTGTGTTCTCCAATCTCGAAGCGCATACTCTGATCGAACTCCGGGAGGAGCGCCAGAACAAGATTCTGGCCTGGTGGGGTGCCGGAGCTGCATTCTTGCTGGTTGCAGTCGTTCTGCTGATGTACCGACGGGCGCGAAGGGCATCCATTCAGGCTGAGGCCGCCAGTCAGGCGAAGACCGAGTTCCTTGCCAACGTCAGTCATGAAGTACGCACACCGATGAACGGTGTTCTCGGAATGACGGAACTGTTGCTGGACACCGAACTCTCGGCCCGGCAACGAGATTACGCTGTAACCATTCGAGACTCGGCGAGACTACAGCTGGCAGTGCTCAACGACATTCTCGATCTTTCGCGCCTGGAGGCCGGGCGCTTCGATCTTGACCCGGTCCCGTGTGCGGTTGCCGAGCTTTTCACCAGCGCGGCCCGGCCCTTTGAGACACTCGCCGCCAGTCGTGGCCTTGCGTTCTCCACAAAATGCGAATCGCTCCCCGCGGCCGCCGTGCTCGACGGCACACGAGTCATTCAGATCGTCACCAATTTGCTGAACAACGCGCTCAAGTTCACTGAGGCTGGTTCGGTGAAATTGCGGGTCTGGTCAGACACGGACACGCTGTGGTTCAGTGTTTCCGATACCGGCATGGGCATTGCCCCAGGTGAGCAGGCCCGCATCTTTGAGAAATTCACTCAGGCCGACTACTCCGCCACACGGCGCTTTAGCGGCAGTGGGCTTGGCCTCTCGATTTGCCGGCAGTTGGCGCGCGCCATGGGTGGCGAGGTCGGTGTCGACAGCACTCCCGGCAAAGGCAGCACTTTCTCCTGTCATGTCAGCCTCACGACGGCCGATCCGGCACAGGTTGCGGTGCACGGGGGCAACGCTGGCGCGACTGCCCGTTTCGTTACACTCCTTCCGGTGTTACTGGTGGAGGACAATCGAACAAACCAAAAAGTCGCTAAGGCTCTCCTCGTCAGCATGGGTCTGGAGGTCACCATAGCCGGCAATGGCCGGCAGGCTGTTCTCCTCCACAGCCTCTATGCATATTGTGCGATTCTGATGGACTGCCAGATGCCGGAGATGGACGGCTATGAGGCGACCCGAATGATCCGTCAGTCGGAGGCGGCCGGAGCCCGCACCCCGATCATCGCTCTCACGGCGGGAGCCACAGGTTCCGAGCGGCAGCTCGCCCTTGCGGCGGGCATGGACTTATTTGTGACGAAACCCGTGGCGCGCGCCGATCTCGCCGATGCGCTCTCGCGATTCCTGCCGGTCACTGCGGCCGAGCCGTCCGGATCGCAGCAACCGGTGGCAACCGGCCAAAGGGTCGCGTGACCTGACCTGGCTTTGGCTGAGAGATCGAATCCTGTTGTCAGACGGAAATATGGTGGCGTACAATCGCGAGACAGGCTAATGATCAAAAGACACTGCGTCTGTTTGTTGGCTTTCATCGCCTCGGCCACCATGATCAGACCCGCGGCCGCCGCGGTGATCTTCAGGGCGGACTTTGAAACCGGCGATCTTAGCCAGTGGGCTCAGACGGGCACCCGCGGTCAAAATGCGACAGCCCGAAACGTTCAGGTTGTCACCGAGATCGTCCGGCAGGGAAAATACGCGGGCAAGTTCACGATACACGAGGACGATGTCTTCAACGCCCAGCAACTGCGGGTGCAGGTGGGGGGCCCCAAAGTTACGGCCGAAGAAGGATCCGACACGTACATGTCCTTCTACATGTACATGGCGGAACCGCCAAAGGACCGCGACAACTTCTTTTACTGGGAAGGAACGCCACCGCCGCGGTACAACAACGTGATGACCTGGTGGGTGGAGCCCAAAGAGGGCGGCGGCACGCGAATCAGGTACGGGACGGGCAACCTGGGACGGAACGGCACGGAATGGGACGCGGACTTTTCAACCGGTAAGTGGCACCACCTTGCCATGCACATTCGCTGGTCGGAGGACAAGGAAAAAGGCAATACACGGCTGTGGTTCGACGGTGTTCTGGTGCTCGACAGGAAGCTAAAAACCAAAGGCGCGGAAAGCGTTTATTTCTGCCAGCCGGGAATTCACCGAAGCCCGCACAAATCGACGGTGGACACCATCTACTTTGACGATTTCATCCTGGCGGACTCTCTGGAAGATGTGTTGCCAGACACCGCAAAGCAGTAGCGGCTGTTCGTCTCAGAAGAGCCGGGTCAAGGTAAAGGTCGGCTTTTGATTGACCCTGTTATTGGGATTGTTAGGACGAAGCGCGGGGTCCACTTCGCGCTCGCGTGTGAGCTCGATGTCATTACCCTTCACACTTCCGGTGAAGGTGTATTTAATGACAACAAAGTTATTACCGGTCTGCTCTTCGGAGAGCACTCGGAAACGGATGCTGCCGTTGGTGACCGTTCCCTCAATGATCGGCACTGCCGTGGTGTCGCGATACATCTTCCCGGTAAGCGTCTCGCCCGACTGAACGAGTCGAAACGTAATATCCTGTACTTCGTTGTTGCGCGCAGGAATCGAGCCTGTCCACGTCCCGGAGAAATCACCCGCCAGAACTGTGATCCCAGGAGACAAAAACAAAGCGAGCTGCGAGAGTATTCTCACGCCAGTACACCCGCTAACTGGCCGGTGCTGTCGGCAAACCGCGGAACCGGAGTTCCGAACGCATCCAGCATCGACACGTACAGATTCGAAAGGGGGCTGTCGACCGGGTAAATCAGATGCTGTCCGGAAGCGATCCGACCGCCGCCTCGGCCTCCGAGGAGAATCGGCAGCTTATGCGGATCATGGGCATCGCCGTCGCTGAGCGCAGACCCGAACAGGATCATGGAGTTTGCAAGGACGTTCGAATCGCCCTCCTTCATACTGCGAAGTTTGCTGAGCAAATACCCAAACTGCTGGACGTGCCAGCGGCTAATGATCTCGTACTGACGGAGTTTGTCCTCATCCTTCTGGTGATGGGAGACATCGTGGTGTCCGGCGCTGACGCCTTCGAGAAAACGGAAACTCACCTCGCTCACAGCGTTCCCGAACATGAAGGTGCTGATACGCGTTGTGTCGCTCTGGAAAGCGAGTGCGATCACGTCCAGCATCAGCCGCACATGATCCGCATGGCCGTACTCGCGGTCTTCAGGCTGCGCTTTCGTGTCGAGCGCAACGCGCGGCTTCCAGGGGTTTCGCTGCGGACTGTTGGCCCGGTCCAGCCGTTCCTCCAGGGAGCGCATACCCGAAAGGTACTCGTCTACGCGGAGCCGGTCGGCGGCGCCAAGCTGGGCACGCATCCGATTTGCCTCTCCCAGGACCCGGTCGAGGAGAAGCCTGTCCATCGGCCCGGCGCTGCCTCGCTGCCCCGAAGCGCGGAAGAGACGCTCGTAGGCGGAATGCGGGTTGATCTCACGGGCAAGTGGCGTGGTGGGGCTGCTCCATGCGATGTGTGACCCGTAAAGCCGCGTGTAGCCCACCGCCGCGTCAATCCCGCTCGCCGTCGGTGTGATGCCCAGCTCAAGAGAAGGAAGGGGCGTCTGCTTTCCCACCCGCTGCGCCGCGAGCTGATCGACGGAGATGCCATTCGCCAGATCGGCGCCCGGCGTCTTCTTGATTGTGCTGCAGGTAAGGATTGCGGATTCCTTGACGTAATGCCCGTCGCCCGCTTTAGATGCCTCGTTCCACAGATTGCTCAGGACAAGTACGTCATCCTTCAGGTCCTTCAGCGGCTCGAGCGTTTTGGAGAGCTTGTAATCCCGGCCGGTGCCCTCCGGAACCCACGCACGCATGTTCGCGCCGTTGGGTACGTAAAGGAACGCCATCCTCACCGGAGCCGCCGGCTTCCCCGCTGCCATCGCCTCGAGCCAGGGAAGTGCGAGGCTGACCCCGGCCCCCCTTAGCAAAGTTCTCCGGGACATCCGCATCATGGTCTATTTTGTTCCTTTTTGAACGGCTTCTGCAACAGGCCTCCCGGCCTGATACCGGAAAGGCATGCTCAGCACAATGGCCTCAACCAGGGCTTGCGCGTCGTAATCTCGTTCCTTCACCTGGGACACGATGCTGTCGACAGTGCAGGCGTCTTTCAGAGTTAGACCACGCCCAAGGGCGTAGCCCAGCATTTTGTTGGTCAGATTTCGGACAAACAGGTCCTTTCGATCAAGGAGCGCGGTGCGTAACTCTGCGGGACCGTTGATGCGCGTGCCATCGGGCAACACGCCGGATGTATCTACAGGCTTGCCTCCGTCTTCGGTCCTCCAGCGGCCGACTACATCGTAGTTGTCGAGAGCAAAGCCGATCGGGTCAATGCGGCTGTGACAACTCGCACAAGCCGGGTTGTCGCGATGCTGGGTCAGCCGCTCGCGGACGGATTTAGGCGCAACTCCGACGCGGTCTTCCTCCAGCTTCGGTACCTTCGCCGGCGGAGGTGGAGGCGGCGTTCCCAGGAGGGAGTCGAGCACCCAGGCACCCCGGAGCACGGGGCTCGTTCGGTACGGGTGGGAAGATACCGCCAGCACAGCGGCCATTCCAAGCACGCCGCCCCGGTTGCTGCCTTCCGGCAGTTCCACTCTGACGGGTTGCTGCGTGACGCTCTTCTCCACTTTAAGGTCGTACAATTTGGCGAGACGGCGCGTTGCGATGGTGAATTTTGAGTCGAGCAAGTTCAGCAGCGAAAGCTTTTTCGCGAAAATCTCACGGAAGAAGAAAATCGGCTGGTAGCGTATATCCGACCGGACGTCTTCATCTTTGTAGTATTCAGGGAACAGGGCGGCATCCGGCGCCCTGGCTCCACTTAACTCGCGAGTACGCAGCCACTGCTCGACAAAACGCCTTGAGAATTCGAAGGCTTTTGGATTCCTGAGCAGGCGGCCAACTTGCGAACGCAGGACCTCGGGATCGTTAAGCTTTCCTGCAGCCGCAATGTCGAACAGCAACTCGTCGGGCATGCTGCCCCATAAAAAATAAGACAGCCGTGTCGCCAGGGCGTACTGCTCCAGCGGCCGTACCTCGCCGGTCGGATTCTGTGGTTCGGCGCGGAACAGAAATTGCGGTGCGACGAGGACGCCCCGGATCGCGAACAGCAGGGCGGCGTCGAAGGGTTCGCGCTGCCTGATTGCGGCCCGAAACAGGCCCATGTAGGGAGTGAGATCTTCTTCCACAATGGGGCGCCGAAAGGCTCGCGGCAGGAAGATCTCCAGGTTGCGCCGGGCCGCTGCCTCGGGCGACACCCCAGGACCCGGTCGAACGCTCAGAATTCTCGCACGCGCCCTTGAGTCCGTGGCAGCAAAGTTCAGGACGGATTTCGCCGCGTCAAGGTACTTCTCAGAGTGGATGGGTGAAAGAAACAACGTCTCGGCCGCATTATCGAAACCCTCGCCACCTGCAGAGTCCAGCGGCAGCGATCGTCCGACGTCCAGCCGCACGTCCAGCAGATCTCCGATGGTGGCAGCGTACTCGTCCCGATTCAGACGCCGCAGAGGCGCGATTCCCGGGGTCGGGCCTGAGGAGCATATTTGCGTGTGAAGCGTGCTGTTGACCCACTGGGTGAAGCTTTCCCGGGCGTCGAGGGATGGGGCCGGCGAGCCCTTCGGCGGCATCTCACCGTTTTGTACGCGCAGCGCAATGCGCCGCCACGTTTCTGGCGCTGCCTCGAAACTCTTCAGGACGGCAACGCTCTGAACACTAAAGCCGCCAGTCCCTTTGCCCTGGTGACAGCTCTGGCAATACCCCTTCAGGAATGCCTGCGCCGTATCAAAGTTCTCGGGACTCGCTGGCAGGGCAATCCCAGTCACCAGGAGGAAGAGGAGGGGCTCCCTGCAGAAAGTAAGGGTCATCGACTACTTTGCTTAGATTACCCTATTCGGCGACAGACATCCGCACCTGAACCCGCCCGCGGAGGGCCTTCGCTGGATTATCATCCAAACAATGAAGTTGCCACTGTTCGTTCTCTTGTGCTTTCCGGCTGCGCTGTTCAGTCAGGCAGAGCAGGTCCCCACCTTCAAGCCGCTCTTCAACGGCAAGGACCTCACCGGCTGGGTAAATGTCAACACTGAGCCGTCGACATGGTCAGTTAAGGACGGCCTCCTGATCTGCTCGGGGCACCCCATAGGCGTGATGCGGTCAGAGAAACAGTATGAAAACTTCGTACTGCACGTCGAGTGGATGCACATGGAACCGGGCGGCAACTCGGGCGTGTTCGTGTGGAGCGACGCAACGCCAGGTCTCAAAAATCGCCTCCCTGCGGGTGTTGAAGTGCAGATGCTGGAGCTCGACTGGGTAAAACTGAACAAACGTGAGGACTTCGATCCTCCGCTCGCATACGTACATGGGGAGCTATTCGGCGTCGGCGGAGTGAAAACCGTTCCGGATAACCCCCGCGGTGAGCGCAGCAAGTCGATTCTCAATCTGTGCAAGCCTCGCGGTCAGTGGAATACGTACACGGTGGTTGCAGTTGACGGGGTGATCAAGCTCGCGGTGAACGGCACATTCGTCAACGGGGTGAGCAAAGCAACCACGAAGAAGGGATACCTCTGCCTGGAGTCGGAAGGAGCGGAGATTCACTTCAGGAATATTCAGATCATGGAATTGCCGCCGAACGCAGAGAGGTAATCTGATACCCAGATGGCGTGCAGGATTCGCACACCGATATCGCATTCACCGGTGATTTCGATAGCATGCCGAGTGCGCGTTCTTCTGTGACGTCCCGTGTGCGGTTAGAGCGTGCGCGACGGACAAGTCGTGAGAACGCCGAACTGCCTGGCCCCGGCGTCTGTTCCCTGGGATAATCGCCACACGATGAAAAGACGCAGGTCCCGGGAGCCCTGAAACACCAGTCGACTCCGGGCCGACCGTAACGCTCGTGCGGACAGCCCGTGTCCGGTGTCTCAGCCGAGCTTGATGGCCGTGAAAAGAAGGTGGCGGTGGTCATGATGCTGCCTCTGTCCACGTGATCCTGACGCCGCTTGTCGCAGGCGGGTCTGCCAGGCATAAGCCTGCCAGGCCCGCAGAACAAGGAGACCCGTGCGATTGCGCGAGCCCGGCCCGAAAGCCAGGCCCAACACCGGGTTACCTGCCCGCGACGACCGAGCCGGTCGATGTGCCGATCACATCGCCGGAGATCACGAGTTCGACGCGCCGATTCTGCTGGCGCCTCGCAGCAGTGTCACTCGAAGCCACAGGCTGGCTCTCGCCCATACCCTTGCTGGTCAACGATTCCGACGGCAATCCCTGCTGGGTCAGGTACTCACGAACAGTGGAGCCGCGCTCCTCAGACAGCTTCTGGTTGTAGTCATCGCCGCCGACGCTGTCGCTGGTGTCGGCATAGCCGGTCAGATCTGCCGCGCAATGGTGCTGGAGGGTCTCTCGACTGAGGACGCAGCCCGTCGGTTCTGGATGGTGGATCTGCCAGGGTTGCTTACCGCAGATATGCCGGATGAGTTAAAGGCCCATCAGACGCCTTACGCCCGCCCAGCATCGGAGTGCAGGGCATGGCGGCTGGAGTCGGTCGAATCACGCTCGCCGAAGTGGTTCGTCGCGTCAGGCCCACCATGCTGATCGGAACATCGGGCGCATTTGGCTGCTTTACGGAGCCCATTGTGAGAGAAATGGCGGCGCACACGGACCGCCCCATCGTCTTCGCTCTGTCCACGCCGCCCGCACGCGCCGAGGCGAACCCGGCTGACCTGATCTCCTGGACAGATGGACGTGCTCTCATCGGCACTGGCTGCCCGGTTGCCCCTGTTACCTGGCGCGGCGTTACTTACGTTCTGGCACAGATCAATAACGCGATGCTGTATCCCGGGCTCGCGCCTGGAGTGATCGTCTCCCGCGCGAGCCGAATCAGCGACGGTATGTTCGCAGCCGCTGCAAATGCCGTATCCAGCCTGGTGACGGTGCGTCAGCCCGGTGCATCGCTGCTGCCACACGTTGATGATTTGCGAAGCGTGTCCGTAACAGTTGCCGCAGCCGTCGCGGAAGCGGCAGAGTCCGAACGTCTCTCGACTGTCGCGATGGGCGACATCGTCCAGCAGGTTCAGAATGCCATGTGGCAACCAGAGTACAGGCGAATCCAGGGTTTATGAACTTAGTTGAACGTCTGAAGAGACTCGCGAACTGGCTCTGGGGAGGCACCCATCGCAACACTACATTGCCGGTAACGCACGACGCCAAAACGTATCGTGTCTGCGTCGGCCCGTGCGAAAGCTGCCCTGTTTTCGAAGCCGTGATGGAGGATGCGTCGGAAAGGGCGTGGTAGCATCCAGGGCATGGACCGGCGAAAGTTCCTGAGCTTTGCGGCCGCCGCTACGCCTGCACATCTGGTGGCTGCCGCAGGTCGAATCCCGGCCTATCGCGTCGTTACCAGTCACAAGCCTGTTTCATCCTCAGTCCCCGGACCGTTTCCAGGACGTGTCGCCTCGGTTCGGTCGGAACGGTGCATCGACGCCGAGACCGACAAGGTCGACCGCGACAAGGTAACCGAGATGGTCGCCGCCGGCATGAAGGCCCTCACCGGCGAGCAGAATACCCGCGCCGCGTGGTCGCGCTTTTTTGACTCCAGTGACGTGGTTGGCATCAAGATCAACGCATCGGGCGCCCCGAACATTTGTTCGGCACCGGAGGTGGTCGGTGAGGTCGCTGCGAATCTTGTCGCTGTGGGAGTCAGGCCGGACAACATCTGGGTGTACGAACGAAACAAGATCCAGGTGGACACGGTGCCGTATGCGGCACACCTGCCAGCAGGGGCCCACGTCGTTACGGCCGACGCCTGGTTAGGGTACGATCCGTTCACCTACGTCGATGTCTCATTCTTCGGAGAGGACGACACAAGATCGAATATCGTGCGGCTCGTGTCGGACAAACTCACGAAGATCGTGAACATCCCGAACATGAAGGACCACGGTGCCTCGGGCGTAACAGGCTGCCTCAAGAACATCGCCTACGGCAGCTTCGGAAACGTGGCTCGTTCCCACCAGTACACCGACACCCACACGCTCTCCTTCATCGCAACGCTCGCGGCAGTCGAGCCGCTCCGGTCACGCACGGTCCTGCACATTAACGATGGCCTGCGCGGTATCTGGCACGGTGGGCCATTCATGCACCAGAAGCGGTTTCGCTTCTATCCGAAGCAGATGCTGTTCTCTACCGACCCCGTGGCCTCGGACCGCCTGCTGATCGACATCATCGAAGCAAAGCGGGCCGCCGAAAAGGCGATCTCCGTATGGGACCGGTCCGAGGAAAGCCTCGGCAGGAAAAGCGAGTTCGCATCCAATCCGAACGCCAACAGCTTTAAGCGCGAGCCCGGTCACATCGAGTATGCCGGCAAGCTCGGACTCGGCGTGTACGACAAGGCGAAGATCGACTTGCGGGAGATCGTCCTGTGATCGAGGCGGCCTTGCTGTTGTTCGCGCTCGCTGTTCCGTTGCCCAGAGTGTTCACCCCCGGCGCGCCAGTGGAGGGCTATGAAAGAATGCCTCCGCCGAGCATTCAAATGCGGATGAACCAGGCTTCCGCAACAACGGTTCCGTGGATCGATTCAAACGCGTGGCGATTCCGGCGCGGCGTTAGAAAGGCCCTGTACGACAACCTGCCCGCGGGTACCGCGACAGTAGCTGCCGCGGAAGCCCATGCCTGGGGCATCGATGCGATTCTGAAGCCTGCTCCCGAGGACGCGGACAGCCTTCAGGCTTTTCTGGAATTCCTGAAGCAGATCGGGTCCACGGACCTGCCGGCCCGCGCGAACATCGCCATTGTCGACGACGGCAGTGCGGAAATGCCAGAGGTATTGAATCTGCTCAGTCGCCGGAATTTGCTCTTCAAAGTGGTGAAAGCGTCTGACCCGCGGGCGGACTTGAACATAAGAATCGGAACAAAGCAGTATCCGCGAGACTCGGTTTTAAATCCCAATGACTTCGCCGCCAGAGTGCGCGAGCAACTGACAGACGACAAGCGAGTAGTGCGCCTCTTCGGCACATATACAGTCCTGGTAAATCTGACGGGCGACAATCGCCACTCGCGCCTGCATCTGGTGAACTACTCGCGCCGGCCAGTCAAAGACGTGCGCGTGAGAGTCCTCGGCAGCTATCGCAAAGTGCGGCTTTCCGAAGCAAACGACGCGAAACAGACGGCCGCCGATGTCATCGTGGTCAACGGCGCCACGGAGTTTACCGTCCCCGCGCTGAAGACCTACGCTGTTGTGGATCTCGAAAACTAACCCCGGCTGTCGCCGTACTTGTGCCGCACCGCTTTCCAGCGAGCGAGCCCGTACTCACCCAGGTTCACCGTGCCGGCGAGTTGATCGCCCTGCACAGTGCCCTCAAACTTGTATCGCAGCGACGTCCCTTCAAACCGCTGCGCGCTGCGAAACCCCACTCCAGTTCCGTTGACAGAGCCGCGGAGGTTTCCTTCCACGTGCTCGCCAAAATGAGTGCCGTCGAGTTGCGAGCCCTTCTGCTCAAACAACACCACGTGATCCGCTGAACCGTGTACGAAATCGATGTGCACGTCCCATCGGCCGCTGAGGTTAGCGGCGGGCTCGGACGTCGTGTCGGGCTGCGGGCGTTTGGGCGGGCTCGACAACAGCGACGCCAGGCGGTCGCCCACAATCTTCTCTTCGCCCGGGTTCATCATGTGGCCACTGATGCTGATCGAGTCGGCGGGAAAGTCCTGGCTGCGGTTCGACGGACCCACATCGATGCGCGGGCTTCCTTCGTAAAGCAGCATCGCGACATCCGTACCCGTGAGCGGTATGCGCGCCGTCTCCCACCGAACCGTGAGCCGGGCGGCGTGGTTGGACAGCTCTTTAGTGTCCCGTATATCCGCCTTGACTCCTGCCACTGAACCGACACGCTCGGCAATGCGCCGCAACATCTGCCGCTTGGCGTCATACTCCGCCTGTATGTCCCGAGTCTTCCAGACCTCCACCGCGGCGAGCATACCCATGATCTCCTCCCGGCCGATCTTCATGGCGCGGCCGAACGTGTGGTGCGGTGCGCTGTTGATCCACGCCGCCTGGAGCAGGTCCTTGCGGCCAAGCGCGAGCCCGGCGCATTGCGGTCCACGCAGCACCTTGCCTCCGCTGTAGCAGACAATGTCGGCACCGCGCTGGAGGTGGATGTTCGGAATCGTCATGTCTTCGGCCGCCGCGTCGACGATGACCGGAATGCCCTTCTGTTTCGCAATGGCAGCGATGAAGGGCAGGCCAAACGCGCCGCTGTCCTGCGGTCCGGCCAGCACCATCACCATCGCTGTCCGGCTGGTGAATGCTGCCGCGAATCTGTCCTTGTCCGCGACCTCGACGATTTTGGCGCCAGTCATGCGAATCGCGTGGTCATACTCGTTGCGCGAGTATCCCGGAGCCAGCACCTCGTTCTTCATGCCGCTGGTGTCGGGCAGGCGTTGCATGCGCTCGGGAGCCGATCCGGCAATGCATGCCGCCGTTACGTGCGCCAGCGCAGCGGCACAGCCCGCCGTCACAATGCCATATTCCGCACCGGTGATCGCGGCCAGCCGTTGTCCCACCGCATCCATCAGTTCGTCGATCTGGACAAAGTGGCGGGAGGCTTCATCCATTGCTTTTCGCACTTCCGGAAGCATTTGCGAGCCGCCAATGATGGTCAGCGTCCCGCGGCAGTTAATCACCGGCCGGATGCCGATCGATTCGTATGTTCCCGGGCCGGCGGCCGCCATCGACATCTCCGGTGCCAGTGCCGATCCGGCAGCCAGCGCACTCGTCTGTAACAGATCTCTCCTGCGAACAGCCATGGGGAAAGCTTACTACCGATGCGCACAAGGAGCGCAGCGCGGGCTGACGCCATCGCAACCGATGCGGGTGTATCTCCGGCTTTTGGCGGTGAAATGCCGAGGACCACCCGGATTCGCAAGCACAGTAAATGGGGATCGGTGTAGGCGCCTATTCCAGGCTCTTGTCTACCACCAGGACCACCTTGCCGCCAGCGCGTTTTTCCACCGCGGCATGTCCCTCCGCCGCATCACTGAGTGGAAGCATGCGGCTGATCGGGATGGTGAGTTCTCCTTTGACCACGGCCTCGGCCATCTCCAGCAGGCTGGTCGCGTCTGGATGCACGCGAAGGCGCACCACCTCGACATTCGGGAAGTCTCCCGCATTTGGAGGAGGCGACAGGACAGTGGCAAATACGCCACCCGGTTTCACTTTCGAGATCAGCATGGCACCGGTCTTCCCGCCGACTGCATCGGCGACAGCGTCCACTGCTGGCAAGTTCGCCATCGCGTCGTCGTCGTCCGTTGCCACAACCTGGTCCGCATGCAGGACCCCGGCTTCGGCAAGATGCCTTTTCAAGACACCTGCGATCACCTTCGCGCCACGCGCCCTGGCGGTGAATACCGCCGACCGTCCCACACTGCCCATCGCGCCAGCAACCAGCACCGTCTGTCCGGCTTCGATGCGCGTACCGAGGGAAACCAACTGGTTCCCGGTAAGGGTGACAAGAGGCAGAGCTGCTGCTTCGGTCAGCTTCAGGCCCGCGGGGACCTTCGCCAGATTCGCTGCTGGTACCGCGCAAAGTTCGGCATACGACTGGTGCCCCATTCCGAACACCCGATCACCGACGGAGAAGTTATCGACGCCTGGCCCGACTGCCAAAACCGTTCCTGACAAATCAGCGCCAAGGATGCCCGGGAACTGAACCGGGAAAAACCCTTTGGCGATGCCCGACCGTCGCGACACGTCAAGCGGATTGATGCTGGCGGCGGCAACGGCTACCAGCACCTGCCCTGCGCCGACAACGGGATCGGGTGCTTCCTCGAGCTTCAGCACTTCGGGGCCGCCGTATTCATGCAACATAATCGCTTTCATTTGGTGCTCCTCTCCCATTTGGGGATTCGTGTCAAAGAATCAGTGTAAGCCACAAGGCTCGCAACGAAAAGGCGGACAAATCCGGATGCGGATCGGTGCCGGACGGCACGTGCCACGAGCACAATCTGGCAACCTAAACCTGGATTTCGGCGACCCAGTGGCCCAGTTATCCGTTTGACTGCGCTTAGTCTGTAGAGGTAAGGTTCAAATCTATGACAGAAGAAGCACGTCTAAAACGTAATGCGGATCGCCTGAAGGAGCTCTTTCCCGCCTTTGCAAAGCGGTTGAAGCTTGTCATGTCAGATCTGGAGAAGGCGCAACTCCGTCCCCGCATACAGGACGGGTACCGGTCGCCAGCGGACCAACTGGTCGCGTTCAATTCAGGCCATTCGAAACTGAAGTTCGGTTTTCACAATGTAACGGCTTCCGATGGAACACCGGAATCGCTCGCTGTTGATCTGCTTGACGACAACAAGCCGCTCAGTCCTTCGACGAGCTACCTTTTGCAGTTGGCTCGGGCCGCGAGGAGGCAAGGCCTGGAAACAGGGATTTTGTGGGGACTCCCCGCTATTCTCCAACAGGGCGTCAATGATGCAATCGACGCACAGGATTTTCAGGCAGCGGTCAAAGTTGGCTGGGATCCGACACATATACAGCCGACGGGAATCACGGTGGCGCAGGCCAAATCAGGGCAGCGACCGGCTTAAGTTTAGATGTTTATACGCCGCCCGATCTCTCGGACGCCTGTAACTCCGCGGGCGTCACGAGATGATAAGGGTGAGAATTCCTCAACGGTGTCGGCATAGCGCATGGCGTGAAAGCACAAGAACAAGACCCGGCATCGCGTCAGCAATGGACCTCGCGCGAGCGTCGACAAGAGCTTGATTCGTGCCCTGACGCAGAAATCGGGATGGGCCGCCAGTCACGAGAACATCCTGGTGCTCGGCCCCACCGGTGTCGGCAGGAGCTTCGTCTCCACAACCTGGTGCAAAGCGAGCTGAACAGCGGCGGCGGAGCGGTCGAGCGCGAGCGCTTCAGGAACCGCTACCGGGCAATCAACACCGAGGACCGACCCGCCAGATTCGACTTCCGCAGGAATCTCCAACCCCGCCGCCGGCAGCGCGCGGCGAACGCTTAGAATGGCCATTCTTCCGGAGGAGTTCCCGGTGGTTCTCACGGTCTTTCTCGCCCTTGGGGCGTGGCGCATCTCGCGCAGCCGGGTGCTTACGCGCCGCATGCCCGCTATCGAGACGCTGGGGGCGGCCACAGTTCTGTGCGTAGATAAGACCGGAACGCTCACACAGAACCAGATGACGCTCAGGAAGCTGTCAATCGGCGGGCGCACCGCCGTCATTGGAGCCGATGTCGGCGATCTCTCGGAGGAATTCCATGGGTTGCTGGAGAACGCCATCCTGGCCAGCAAGCGCGACCCGTTCGATCCGATGGAACTTGCTCTCCAGGCAGCAGGCGACCGGCTGTTGATGCAGACCGAGCACCTTCATCCCGACTGGGCACTGCTGCGTGAATATCCGCTCACGCCACAGTTGCTGGCGGTCAGCCAGGCGTGGACGGTGGCCGCGGAGGGGAATGTTGTCGTCGCCTCGAAGGGTGCGCCTGAAGCGATCGCCGAGCTGTGCCGGCTATCGCCGGAAAGGCGTGCGGCGGTGGCGAGTGAGGCCGCGGCGCTGGCGGCCGAAGGGTTCCGTGTACTCGGCGTGGCCAGCACCAGAATCAGGGCGGACGTCCTGCCCGGCGAACATCGTGAACTTGAGTTGCAGTTTGTGGGACTCGTGGGCCTCGAGGATCCGCTCCGCGCTACGGTGCCGACAACGGTGGCGGAATGCCGGACGGCCGGCATTTGGATTGTGATGATTACCGGCGACTATCCCGCCACTGCGCAGAGCATCGCCCGCCAGGCAGGACTGGAGAATCCGGACAAGGTCGTTAGTGGTCCGGAACTCGAAGGCATGTCCGATGACGAACTGGCGAAGCAGATCGGAGAAGTCCAGGTCTTCGCCCGCGTCGTGCCCGCGCAGAAGTTGCGCATCGTGATGGCGCTGAAAGCAAATCAGGAGATCGTCGCCATGACCGGCGACGGCGTCAACGACGCTCCGGCACTCAAGGCGGCCCACATCGGCATCGCGATGGGCGGTCGCGGAACCGACGTCGCGCGCGAAGCTGCATCACTGGTTCTGCTGGATGACGATTTCTCTTCGAATCGCCGGCCTCTCCATGCTGCCGGTCTTCTTTTCCAACTGGCCAATGCTGCTGTTCCCTGTGCACATCGTCTTTCTGGAATTGATTATCGACCCCTCCTGCTCGCTCATCTTTGAAGCGGAGGAAGCCGAGGCCAACGTAATGAATCGTCCTCCGCGAAACGCCAGCGAACGGCTGTTCTCGCTGCCTGCTGTGGGGTGGGCGGTGTTGGGAG
>JAWXCM010000293.1:0-15451 GCA_034408745.1 Bryobacteraceae bacterium | reverse complement strand
TAGTACCTCTTTTAATAAGAAATCGCCGTAAGGGTACCCGATGGTACTAGCAAGAAAGGTTGGCCGTCAAACGACATTTGGCGATTTGTTGAAATGCCCCGGTTAGTAACCGGCGAGAGGGGTCTTCTATACTAATGGTTTGTTCCATTTACTAGAAAAACGCATTCTGGAGACGGTCTCCCGACATATCGTGATTCGCTATGGCCTGACCGACATCCCGGTCGCGCTGGAGCAGCCGCGTCAGAGCTCGTTTGGCGAGTTGGCGCTGCCGGTGGCTTTTCAGCTCGCTAAGCCGCTGCGCCAGCCGCCTCGCAAGATTGCCGAGGAGCTGATTGCCGAACTCGATGACATCGAAGGCGTGGCGAAGCTGGAAGTGGCAGGCGGCGGGTACATCAATGTGCGGTTCGACCGGTCGGTGTACGGTGCCAGCGTGCTGCTGGACGCCGCGCCGTCCGCCCAGTCAGACGGCAAAACAATCGTCGAGCACACCAACATCAACCCGAACAAAGCGGCGCATGTGGGGCACGTCCGCAACGCGATCCTCGGCGACACGTTCGTTCGAATGATGCGCTCGACCGGCCGCACGGTGGAAGTGCAGAACTACATCGACAACACCGGCGTGCAGGTGGCCGATGTGGTGGCCGGGTTCCATTTTCTGGAGCACAAAACGCCGGACGACGTTCGGGCTCTGATCGCGGCGGGCAAGTTCGATTACTACTGCTGGGATCTGTACGCGAAGACGTCGAGTTATTTCAAAGCGAATCCGGATTCGCTGAAGTGGCGGGCCGAGACCCTGCACTCGATTGAAGCCGGCGGCGGTGTCCTGTCGGAACTGGGGCATCTGGTGGCCGACGCGATTGTCGAGTGCCATCTGAACACGATGCTGCGGCTTGGCATCCAGTACGACGTGCTGCCGCGGGAGAGTGAGATTCTCCACCTGCGGTTCTGGGCCACCGCGTTTGAATTGCTGAAAGAACGCAAAGCGATTTACTTCGAGACCGAGGGGAAGAACAAGGGCTGCTGGGTAATGTCGGGGACTTCCTTCTCCGAGCACGCGAAGGCCGACGACGAAGATTTCGACAAGATTATTGTGCGGTCGAACGGCACGGTGACGTACGTCGGAAAGGATATCGCCTATCAGCTCTGGAAATTCGGGCTGCTGGGCAAGGATTTCCATTACCGGGTGCTGCGGACCTACGCCGGCGGCCACCCGCTGTGGGTCACGCAGGATACCCCGACGGGTGACCCCGAGCCGGCATTTGGCCGTGGAACCCGGGTGTACAACGTGATCGATTCGCGGCAGTCGTACACGCAGGACGTGGTGGTGGCGGGCATTCGGGCGCTGGGCCACACCCAGGCGGCCGACGCCTCGGTGCACTTCTCCTATGAGATGGTGGCGCTCACTCCGGCGACTTGCGCGGAACTGGGAATACCGATCTCCGAGGAAGACAAACAGCGCGCCTATGTCGAGGTGTCGGGGCGAAAAGGGCTCGGCATTAAGGCTGACGATCTGCTGGACGCGCTGATTACCCGGGCACTCGAAGAGGTAAATTCGCGGCATCCGGAGGATCCGGAAGAGACCCGGCGAACCGTTGCGGCACAAATTGCGGTCGGAGCCCTGCGGTATTTCATGCTGAAATTCACCCGCAATTCCGTGATTGCTTTCGATCTGAGCGAGGCGCTGAGCTTTGAGGGCGAGACGGGGCCGTACGCGCAATACGCAGCCGTCCGTGCTCGCCGCATCCTGAACAAAGTGGCTGAGCGGGGCATCGAGATTCCGGACTTCCGCCAGGCGTTGAATGCCGAGTCGATGGGCCGGCAGCTGGCGGGCGAGGATTTCTGGCAGCTGTTGCTGGCGGCGTCGCGGGCGGAGGCGGCCATCGAGAAGGCCGTACAATCCTGCGAACCTTCGCACGTGGCCCGATACGCGTTCCAGCTGGCGCAGGCGTTCAGTACGTTTTACTCGGACTACCGGGTGGTCGACGAGACGGACGAGGAGCGCCGCACGTTCCTGATGTGGATGACGGATTACTTCCGGGTCCAGCTGGAGCGGACGCTTGGGGTGCTGGGCATCGACGTTCCGCAGTACATGTAAGCGAAGTTAGCGATCGCGAAGGGCTCGAATGGTGCGGGTCCATTCGCCGCGGTCGATTTGATCGAGGTTGCGCTTCCAGCGCAGGTACGACCAAACCTCACGAATCATAAGCGTCGCGACAACTCCGGCCAGACCCAGTAGTGCGATGGATTCCACAGCGGCTCCCCTGTATACAAGTGCGTAAACGGCGACACACTTCTCGCATGTATTGCGAAAAATAGACGCAAAAGGTGTCTCGTGGTGCCAGTAAGTCACGGTGAGACTCAGGAAAAAGTAAAGGATCTGTCTGCTAAGTGGTCTTACGTACTGGAGGATCGTATGAGGACTTACTTTTTCGCCGGATTGCTCGCACTGAGCCTGACGGCATGTTCGACGGCGCCGCAGACCGAAGCTCGGACCGAAACGGATCAGACCCGGGCGAGGGTGGACAATGCCCGGGAAAGCTACCAAAAGGGAATGCAGGACCGGCTGGACCGGGTCGACCGCGAGATTGACGAGGAGCGGGCGAAAGCGGAAGGGCGGAAGATGAACGCCAAGGCAAAGAAGGCGTACGCGGCCAGGATGGACGACCTGCGGAAGATGCGGACCGAGTCCCGGGAGAAGTACAACGAGATGAAGAACTCGACCGAAAACGGCTGGGAACGGTTTAAGGACGGGCTCGACAGTACGGCCGACAAGTTAGACCGGGCCTGGGACAACTTCAAAGCCGACATGAAGAGCTGAGGGGTCGGTTGCTGAGGCGGTGCAGGGCTTCCGGGCGCCTGCCGCAGGTTGGCGGGGTTCCAGGGTTGGCCAGCTGGCTGCGGCGCCTCAGAAGGGCCACAGATAAGAATGCCCACCTGATGAGGGTGGGCATTGGGCCCCGCCTGTGAGAGGGGCGATGTATGGGAGAACCAGACCCGACGGTTTCGCGACCGCCAAAATCTGTATGTGATTTGGATATTAGGTCTGTTCGAAGCTGAAGTCAAGCCTTTTCAGAAAAAGACGTAAGTGTCTGAGGAGTCGAGACTTACCTACCATGTCCCGGGAATGTAAAATCCCGGAAATTCCACTCGTTTTGCTTCTATCCTGTTGACTTTATTGCCCGAGATGAAGGCTGGTGAAGTCGTCTTCCGGACCTATGAAGCCGAACCGCCTGGCCAAAATTTTTCCTCCGCCGAAGAAAAGACCCAGTATTAAAGACGACACAATCAGGCCGAACGCGAGCGCGGAAATGGCCAGGATCATCTTCGCCGCGTCCTGTGTCGTGTGCAACGGAGGGTATTCATTCCACGTCACTTTGGGCCGATATTCGATGCCGGCGAGCAGCTTTGCGGCGACCGCATTTTCCTTCGCCCCTGGTACGAAGGCGATCATAGTACCAGATCGTTTGACGGCGGCGGTGGGGAGTTTCTCGAACTGGCGAAACCGTTCGATCGCGATTTGTGGGGTAGGATAAGAAACGATGGTCAGCTGGAGCTCCGAGTTTCCGTTGCGGTAGCGGGCCGTTTGCACTTCGGCTCCGCGCTCAAAGGATGCGACTTCGCTGGGCAGGCGAGGCTCAAACTGGGCGAGTCCGGTGGGTCCGAGGGCATATCGCTCGGAATCGGGGATGCGGCCCTTGTCGGGAAGGTATCCGGCGAGCGGGGGCGGCGCAGTGCTCAACCGGTTGGGCAGTTTCGAGGTGAGTTCCTGGAGGGCGATGGGATCGGGTGGCGGCCCATTATCGATACGAATGAGGTAGTTGCCACTCTGTTGAGTGGCTTTGCGTCCGTTGGGGGAGGCCGCCTGGCCCTGCCACGCCGCGTAGGCCCCGGTTGGGTCGGCGAAGCGCCAGGCCGAGATGATGACTGAGCCTCGCGCGCCGGTGTATTCCGACTTTTCGCCTGCTTCAAAGCCGAACTCCGCCCAGAGCGCCGGGTCGGCCGGGGTGAGGGCCGAGGGTGCGGCAGCGGATCGTCTGTAGCTCCCGAACTGATCCGGGAGGATGGCCGCGGAGAGGCCGCAGGCGCAAACCGCTGCGAGGAGAATCAGGCGCCGTGACATTTTTTGAACTTCTTTCCGCTGCCGCATGGGCAGGGATCGTTGCGGCCCGTTTTGGGACCGGCGATGACGGGTTCATTCGCTGTTGAAGTGGAATCACCGCCGACGAACTGAAGCTGGGCGAGTTCCTTTTCCTTCTTCCGCTGAATGTTCCGTGTGATGTCGGACATGGCGTTCTGGGCGGCGCGGTGGTCCACGCCGTGGTCGACGCCGTTGGTTGCGACACCGTTCTCACTGCCGTTTCCGATGAGGTAATCGTCGTCTTCCATGATGTCGGGATGGGGGACGAGTGAGCCTCGGGGCCCGGTGTGTTCCACCTGTACATTCATGAAATAGAGGAACTTGATGGTTTCATCTTCGATGCGGTCCATCATGACCTGGAACAGCGTGAACGATTCCTTCTTGTACTCGACGAGAGGATCCTTCTGGCCGTATCCGCGGAGGCCGATGCCTTCCTTCAGGTGATCCATCGACAACAGGTGGTCCTTCCACTGGTTGTCGATGACGTTGAGCATGACCATGCGCTCGGTCTGGCGCATGATGTCGGGACCATCGCTGCCGAGGGCGGATTCCTTGTCGTTGTACCGGCGCTGCATCACCTCATTGACGTGGTCTTCGATTTCGACGCGCGTCATTTCGGCAAGGGCTGTGGCGTCGACGGTGACGCCGAACGAGTTAAGAACATCGGCAGCGAAGCCAGCGATATCCCACAGGCTCTCGTTCTGCTTTTCAGGGGCGCGAACGTCCAGGAACTGGGCCACGATACCGGCGACGATATCGAAAATCTTGCTCTTTTGCTCCTGACCTTCGAGCAGTGCGCGGCGCATGGTGTAGACAGCCTGCCGCTGCTTGTTCATGACGTCGTCGTACTCGAGCAGGTGCTTACGAGCCATGAAGTTCTGCGTTTCGACGGCTTTCTGCGCACCGGCGATCCGGCGGGTGATGAGGCCGGATTCGATCGGCACATCCTCTTCCATGCCGAGCCTGAGCATCAGGCCCTGGATCTTGTCACCGCCGAAGATTCGGAGCAAGTCGTCCTGAAGCGAGAGGAAGAAGCGCGAGGCGCCGGGGTCGCCCTGACGGCCTGCGCGGCCACGGAGCTGGTTGTCGATACGGCGGGATTCGTGGCGTTCGGTGCCCACGATGCAAAGGCCGCCGGCGGCCACGACGTCGTTGTGTTCTTTGTCGGTGATCACCTTCTGTTCCCGGAGGAGCTGTTCCCATTGCTCCGGGGGGAGAGAATCGGGGTCGACGCCCATGCGCCGGGCTTTGTCGCGGGCGAGGAATTCGGCGTTACCGCCGAGCAGAATATCGGTACCGCGGCCAGCCATGTTGGTGGACACGGTAACGGCGCCTTTGCGTCCCGCCTGAGCAACGATGGCGGCTTCGCGGGCGTGATTTTTCGCGTTCAGTACTTCGTGTGGGACGCCCATTTTACCGAGAATTCGGGAGAGTTTCTCGGACTTCTCAACAGAAATGGTGCCGACGAGGACAGGCTGGCCTTTGTCGTTCAGTTCCTTGATGAACTTGCCGGCGTTGCGGAACTTTTCCTCTTCCGTCCGGTAGACGACATCCTGGAATTCCTTCCGGATCATCGGCCTGTGGGTGGGAACGGCGGAGACGTCGAGCTTGTAGATCTTGTAGAATTCGGCGGCTTCCGTTTCGGCTGTACCGGTCATTCCGGCCAGCTTTTTGTACATACGAAAGTAATTCTGGAAGGTAATGGTGGCGAGCGTCTGGTTTTCGCGCTCGATTTTCACGTCTTCCTTGGCTTCGATTGCCTGATGGAGACCGTCGCTCCAGCGGCGTCCAGGCATGATGCGGCCGGTGAACTCGTCGACGATGACGACTTCGCCGTCCTGCACCAGGTAGTCCTTGTCGCGCTGGAACATGACGTGAGCGCGGAGGGCCTGCTCGACGTGATGGCGGATCTTCATGCCCTCCCAGTCGGCCGATTCGTACAGGCCGGGCATGTTCATCAGGCGCTCGACTTTGGTCTGGCCGTCGTCGGTGAGGGTGACGGTGCGGTGCTTTTCTTCGAGGTAATAGTCGCCGGTGTAGAACTTCTGGCCGGGTTCCTTGCCCTCGATCACTTCGCCGCGAACCAGGCGGGGGATGATGCTGTTGACGCGGTAGTAGGCGTCGGGCGCGTCCTCACTCGGACCGGAGATGATGAGCGGGGTACGGGCTTCGTCGATGAGGATGGAATCGACTTCGTCGACGATCGCGTAGTTGAACACGCGCTGGACGCAATCCTCCATGCGGAACTTCATGTTGTCGCGGAGGTAGTCGAAGCCGAACTCGTTGTTGGTGCCGTAGGTGATGTCGGCGGCGTAGCTGTTGCGGCGCTCCTCGTCGTCGAGGTCGTGGACGATGACGCCGGTGGTGAGGCCGAGGAAGCGGTAGAGGCGGCCCATCCACTCCGAGTCGCGGCGGGCAAGGTAGTCGTTGACCGTAACGACGTGGACGCCTTTGCCGGGCAGCGCGTTCAGGTAGCAGGCCAGCGTGGCAACCAGCGTTTTGCCTTCACCGGTCTTCATTTCGGCGATTTTGCCGTTGTGAAGCACGACGCCGCCGATGAGCTGGACGTCGTAGTGCCGCATCCCGAGAATGCGGCGGCCGCCCTCGCGGACGACGGCGAAGGCCTCAGGGAGAAGATCGTCAAGGGTTTCACCTTTGGCGAGTCGCTCACGAAATTCGACCGTTTTGCCCGCAAGTTCTTCATCGGAGAGGGCCTGCGTGGATGGCTCAAGGTTGTTAATCGCTGTCACGACCGGACGCAGCGACTTCATCTCGCGTTCGTGTTTCGTGCCGAAGATTTTTGCAAGGACTGCGTCAATCATGGAATTCAGTACCAGTTTATCAGCGGGGAGGCATGCTCGGTCTTGATTTTGAGATGTGTGGGGCTGAACACGGGATTCACTTACCTGGACGGCGGCCTGCGATACGCGGTTACCGGGGGGAGAATGAGGGTTATGGGACTCGGGAAATTGCTCATGGTTGCGGGTGCGGTGTTGTTTCTGGCAGGGCTGGGGATCTCCACGTTTGGACGGCTGCCGGGGGATCTGGAGTACCGGCGCGGGAACTTCACCTTTTACTTTCCATTGGTTACGAGTTTGCTGCTGAGCGCGTTGCTGACTCTGGCGATGTGGTTTCTGGGACGGAATCGCTGACACGGCTGGCTTCACAGGATGCCGGGCAGGAATCGATGGGGAACGGCCTCGGCGTAACGACTGTAGGCCGGGTCCTGCGAGAGGAGCCGCTCTTCGGCTCGCGCCCGGTAGTGGAAGAGAACCGCTTCGGCGATCCAGACGGCGGCGCCGAGGGGGTCGAAGGCCGGAAGCCAGGCGGTGAGGTCGGCCAGCAGGTACGACGTGTAGATGGGATGTCGCACCAGGCGGTAAGGGCCCTGGGCAACTACGCCGCGGTCAGCCGGAAGAAGCGCGAATCGATTGCGGAGCGAGGCAACGCTTGCCAGCAGGAGCAGGCCGCTGGCGAGCAGCACCCAGTCCGAGAGGGTGTTCGGCGGCTGGGCCGGAAGTAGCTCAAAGCACTGGGGTAACGTCGCGCTCAGGATGACCAGCAGCCAGGTAGCGGCGGAGTTATCGACTCGCGTCGGGCCGGGTCTTGAGAGGGAGAAGAAGGCCATCGCGGCGAAGCTGATGAGCAGCGACAGCAGGAAGGCGAAGGGCAGTACCCCGTCCTCCAGCGTGAGGTGGGGAGCCCAGCGAATGATGTCGGCGATGCACCACGCGGCCAACGTCAGATTCGGGACCCAGCGGTTCTTGCGGCTCATTCGGCTCCGGACCGGGCCGCCGCTAATAACCAACAGGACGCGGGATTGGAGACATGTCGAGCCCCTGACGCCGCGCCCAGTCGGCAAACTGCCAGACGTTGTAGTTCCGAAGAACGGAACCTTCGAGGTTGCTGCGCTTTGCGAGTGCGGCCAGGACGGTATCGCGTGACATTCGCTCCAGGGTTGGCCACTTTAGCACGTCTACGAGAAACTGCCGGGCACGCCCTCGAACTGCGGGCAGTTCGAGGATGGCTTCCAGATCCGTTGGAGAGGCTTTCTCTTCAAAGCGCCTCAGCAGCAAAGTAGTCAGCCTGCTGAGGGGCTCGGGCGCGAGGGTGGAGGCGAACGTCGAAAGCGGCCTGCCGGGAACGCTGCCGTAACGATCCGGTCCGCCCTGGAACCGCAGGTTCTCCACGAGAATCGGAAGCAGGCGGATCTGTTGCGCGGCGTTCAAGTGTGCTGACAGTTCCACAAGCAGGTATCCGTGGGGAATTGGGTCATAGCGTCGGCTGGCTGCGACTGCCTCGGCCTCGGCTGCTTTCAGCAGTCGCTCCAGGAAGAGCTGCAGGACGTCTGGTTTCACGCGCGCGGCCAGCGCCGTTACAGCGACCGCGTATGGCGCCAGCGAGGAAGAGTTGTACGAGAGTGTGAATTCCTGGACAGCAACCATTGTTTCCATTGCCTGCGAATCGGTTAGCCGCCTGCTTAGCAGAGCGATTGCCGACGGGAGGTCCGCAGTCAGCGATGTGGTCTGTTCCTTCATCGACCTGAGCAACCTGTCATTCAGGCGATGGCACTGCTCGTCAGAAAGGTCGTCCCGGTACCAGGCGAGGGCAATGTTAGATCTAAGTTTCCTGTAGTCGTCCTGAGGTGCCTCGAGCGCGTTCCAGAGAGCTGCCGCGAATCGTTTCGCCTGATCGGAGGACAGATGCTCCCGCAGGGGAGCCAGTGTTTGAGCTACTTGCTCAGGCGGCAAGCTGACGGAGCTGTGGGTCAGATTTGCGGCCAGGAGCCGCCTGAGTTCACGGTCCTCGCTGCCGGTCATTCCTGTGACGAGATCTGCGATCAAGGTGACATTGTAATCGCCTCCCTTGCCGGCAATCTTCCTGACTAAAGCCGACGCCAATGCCAGATTCCGGAAGTCTCCCGAACCATAGCCGCTGGTTGCACGCGCCAATTCGTAAACCCGACTGAGGTCGTCGAGTTCGTTGACGGCTGCCAAAATCTGAGCGTTGGCAGCAGCGGCGAGAGGAGGCGGGAGGGACCGCGTTACTGTGCCAGCAATGTCGTATAAAGCCTGGCGAAACTCCCTGTCGTTCTCCGGGCGGGCAGACTCGAGAATGAGCCTGCTCATCAAGGCCGTGACTCCTTCCGGGTCCAGGAGCCGAGAGAATTCGATGACCGGTTGTTTCAGCTCATAGTTCTTGACGTTGTTCGTCACAGAGCGCAACAGGTGCTCTCCAAGCCGTCGGACCACTTCTGGTTGTGGGGCTTTGCCGAGTGCCAGCTGCAGGAGGTTTTCACGGGGGAAGCGTGCCATTGCGCCGGTCCAGGACGCCAGGAATCGCTCGGGCGCGACGAGGGGGACGCCGTTGATCGTTCCCAGCCACAGCGCTGCCCGCCGGGCGCTTTCGTTGTCCCGCGATGCCGTCAGGTTGTCGACCAGTTGATCTGCGAGACGGAGTCTCGAGGGTGGCGAAAGACGATCCTGAACCGCGGTGAGAACCGAATACAGACGTCCCATCGATTCAGACTGCTGTTCCGTGCGTCTGCACGCTGCGACCAGGACGTTAGTAATCTCGGCGAGAGTGTCGAGGCCGAGCAGCGGAGCGAGCCTTCGAAGCTCAGTCGTGTACCCCCGTGGAGAATTGACTTCGGCCAGCGCCATCTGGCTGACAATCTCCTTGCTGAGGTAAGGCGCAAGAAATGCGAATGTGGAGCGGGAGTCCTGAGAAATTGTGGTCCACTTTTCGGACACCATGGCAGCAGCGCGCCGGCGCTCGTCGGAGTTCAGGAGTTTTTCGGCAAAAAAGCCAATGCGGAGCTGACTCTGTTCCAGAAGTGTCAGCATGCGGGCGGCGAAGGCACGCCGGACCGGCTCTGAGAGCTGATCGGAGCGGTCGCGAAGCCAGTATTCGAGGTACGATGTCCTGCGGTCCTGAGGGCCGGCGGAGGGGGCCAGCAGAAAGGTTGCCACGCGATCCAGCTGGTTGCCGTCGAGCAAAGGCAAGACGCCTTCCACAAGGCTCACGGTTTGAGCGGGCATATCTGGCGGAGCCGATTCGAGCAAAATTAGGACCCTGTCGGCAAGGCGCTGGCGGGCAGGTGTTGAGGGTGCGCCACTCAGGGCAGATGCGATTGCGCTGCACGCTCTAACGGGGGCTGAATCAGAAGTTCCGGGGCCGCAGCGGGCCTCGAATACCTCATAGATCGGCTCGAGGCGATCCGGCGATCCGTTGCCGAAGAGGGCTTCCGTTACGCTCCGGCTGCCTGTCGACAATGTCGCGAACTGGCGGTAGGCTGCGTCCTCGGTAGACAGGATTCGCGACAAGACGGCACGGCGGGTTCGTGTATCTTCGCCCGCCAGGGTCCAGATCGCATCCTTGTACTGAGGGCTCCGGTCTCCAGAATCCAAGGCTGATACGAGGTCGGCGACACGGACTTCCCACGTACGCTGAGATGCGAGTTCCGAAGCCGTTTTCGCCTCCTTCGTCTTCAGTTCCAGCGCCGTGTTTTTTGTCTGGATCTCGCTCAGGCTGTCCGTCAACTGTTGGAGCGCCAAGTCGAGGCTGGCTGCCGCATCCACTGCCGCCTGACGGGCGCGATTCGCCAATTTTTCCAGGCGTGATGATTCTCCCGCTGCTCCCTCCGCTTTCTGCTTCTGCTTTGTCGCGTCGGCTGCCGCATCCTTGGCCATTGCGGCTTCCCGCCTGGCGCTGTCGCGGCTGTCCGCCACGGACCAGAGCAAAGCGGAAAGCAGCAAAATTGCGCTGCCCACGAGGCCTGTGACGGCCAGTTTCCTGTTCCGAGCGGCGTTCTTGCTTCGCTCGAGATAGGTGCGTGAGAGTTCGAGGTCAGGCGCGCCTTTGCTGTACCGCTTTGCCCAGTGCTCCTGCGGCAGGGTGCGCTGCCACCAGCGGCTTTTGATGGCCAGATCCGGATCGCGCAGCAGGCCCCGCTCGCCTTTTTGTTCTCCAATGGAGAACTTGACCAGTTCCAGGTAGTGGTCGCGTGATTCGCGTTCCTCGGCAAGCCAGGTGGAGAGTTGGTCCCACTGGCGAATCAGACTCTCATGGGACAGCTCGAAGCGTGGATTCCGATCGGCGGCCTCGCTTGAGCGATACACAAACCCCGCGTCTTGAAACGGCAGGAGAATGGCGAGCACGAGATCGCGTTCAAGGCCGGTCTCCTTCGTCAAGTCCACGAGGCGAATGCCCCGTTTCACTTCGCGGCCCGACAAGTCGGTCTCAGTCAGACTTCGGAATACCCGGCCGATTGTGGGCAGCCGTTCCGGCTCTTTCACCGCCTCAAGGGCGGGAGTCGACTTCAGTGCCTTCAGGACCTCGCCAGCGTGGTTGCCCAGAGCCTTTTCGAGCATCCCGGTTCGCTCATAGTGGACGGTGTCCAGTGGCCCCGCACAGGGTTTCCGGCGCCATTCCTCCCAGGTTCGCTGCAGCGCATGCTGGAGGACTGGCAGACGATCGAAGCGGTCTCCGAGTTCATTGAGAAGCCGGTCGAGCAGGGAGTGGGAGACGCGCGCACCGTACAGGGCGGCCGGACCCTCGATCGCCTCCGTCAGCTGTTTGCGGGTGAGTCGCGGAACCAGGTACCGGGCCCGGTTCATGGCTTCGGGTAAGCCGTAGAACACGTCACAATCGCCCAGGAAGTCCGAGCGCATGGTGAGGACCACGTATACAGGCACCTTCCGCTGGTCCGCCAACCCCAGCAGGATATCGACGAAATCGTCGGCGATTGCCCGGCGGAGATTCTGTTCCCGGAGTGCGCCGGAAGCGGGCAGCGGTTCACGCACCTCCGCTTTGCGCCCTCGAAACGGAAAGATCTCCTCGAACTGATCGACGAGGATGAAGAGATTTTCAGAGGCTCCGAGCCATTTGGCTACGAAGTCGGTCATCGATTTCAGCCGTCCGTCTGCGACAGCGAGCACCAACTCTTCGATGACAGCCTTTGGCGCGGAGACAGCGGCGCCGACGGCCTCGGCGAGATTGCGGACTGGGCTGTCCCCTGGTGCCAGGTGCGCAATCTTCCAAGCGTCACGGTCGCCGAGGAGGAATCCGGCGGAGAGCGACGGAATGAGCCCGGCTTTGAGCAGGGAGGATTTTCCGCAGCCGGAACTGCCGACGACGGCGTTGAAGCGATGGGCGTAGAGATTGTCCTGAAGCTCCGTGATCTGCTCGATACGGCCGAAGAACAGGTGACTGTCCGCCGTATCGAACGGCCGCAGCCCGACGTACGGATTTTCAGCAGGCGTGCTCATGGCATTGAGGGACGGTTGTTCAGGAGGCCTGCTACAGCGCCGGCGTCAAAACCGGCGGTCCCATTCACAACCTGACAGAAAGAGAAGTTCAGTTCGGCCGGAAGTTTGGCCGGGGGAGCAACGTACACCACCGGTCGAATGGGTAGTTCATGCCGGAGAATGAGCTTTACCGCGAGTTCGAGACGAGACTTCACCCACTCTCGTCTGGCTTGTCCATAGATGATGACGAACGCCTCCGCGCCGAGGAGGTTCTGCTCAAACAACCTGGTGTTTTCCGACGGCGTTCTGTCGGAAGTCGACATGGTTACGGCGCTGTATTGCCTGCTGGACAGAAATTCGTAGAAGTCGGTTATGGACCTGAGGTCCCTGGAGTCGAGGTCAATGAAGATGGAGCCACCTTCGGCTTCCGTGTGAGCTCTCTGAGCCTGCTCTCTTTTTTGCTTTAAGTCTCGGATGAGAGCGAGGATGCTCTCATCGCTTCTTGCTCTCGCTACGGTAAGGGTCCGCGTGCCCTCCTGTCCGGCTGCGGCCCGGATGGACCCCTTCTCCAGGTCTTCGAGGAACTTCCGATATGGCTTCTCCTCGATGGTCTCCGGGTCCAGGTACTCGGGCAGAATCACCAGCTGGGAGCAAGGGTGGGTGAGTCCGATGCGGCATTGCTCCTCCGGAAAATAAGCGTCCTCCGATTCTGGGATCGATTGGCCGGGATAGCCGTCGAGCAGGTGAACTGCCAGGTCCGCTGTGTCGAGCAGTTTTGTCAATTCCTGACTGTGCTTGTCGCGTTCGAAAGGCGGCGGGATCGGCCGCTGGGATCCAACCACCTCGAACTCGGGAGGCATGAGGGCAGCGGCAAGCCTTCGTTTCTGACGGGCGGATGTGTCAGAAGTGGCCGCCAGGCAGATTTTGAACGTATTGACGGGTAACGGTTCGGGCTCTGTCGGCTCGCGGTCCTTCAGCGACTTCAGCAGGGCGCCGACATGCAACGCGAGGCGACCCACTGCCTCGGTGAACGATGCGTCGTCGTGGAGTGGATCCATTGGCTGCCCGCTGTTGTTGAAGAATTTGCTTCCGCTGACGCCGCGCAGAACGGTTGGCCACCTTGGGTGTGGGATATCGAAGACCCGCACCGGATGAATGCGGGAGCGGTTTTCTACATTCAGGCCAACAGGGCTGCGGGTTGCGGAATCCACAAACCACTCACGTTCCGTGGTGCAGTAGTCGGCCTGCAAATAGGCGTTTGTCACCAAAGCGAGCAAGACGGCGGACCCGCGAGTGGCGTCTTCAATGTGTCTGTCGAAACGGTGGTTGTCGGCTACATCTTCGAGGTCGAACCATATGACTGCGCGCGCTCCAACTTCCTTCCAGAGCGCCGGCTCGAAACGGCGCATGAAGCGGTCCACCCACCCGAGCCGACCCTGCTCTCCGTCCAGGTCCGGCCGGTCTGGCTCATTATCGACATGCGAATAGCTGATGAATACGTCGTTCCGGAAGCCTGTAAGATACACGTTCCTATTTCCAGATGCGAAATTGACGCCGGGTAGGTACTCAGTCTACGCGAGATCGTTTTCACTGTCCATCTGAAGCGGCTTAGCGCAGGACGCCGAGTTTGTTGAGCGGCCAGTAGACGAAAACCGCCTTACCGTAGATGTAGTTACGGGGGACGGCTCCCCAGGAGCGACTGTCGTTGGAGGAGCTGCGGTGGTCGCCAAGGACGAAGAACTCGTCTGGACCCACGGTGAAGGGGGACATCGACAACTGGTCCCGGTACTCGGCGAGGATGTAGTCTTCTCGAAGGGGGCGGCTGTTGACGTAGACGGCTCCGTTATCGACCTCGACGATGTCGCCTGGCAGGCCGATGACGCGTTTGATGTAGGACTTTGTGGGGTCGCCGGGAAACCAGAAGACTACCAGATCACCTCGATCGATGGTGCCGATGCCAAACTTGTACACGAACTTGTTAATGAAGATGCGCTCCTGGTCGACCAGCGCGGGCATCATGCTGGTGCCTTCCACTTTTACGGGTTGGTAGAGAAACAGGATGACGAGGACGGCGAGGACGACGGAAATCAGCAGGTCGCGCGACCACGTGATGAGCGCGATCAGGGGCGATTTGCGCGTCGCGGCAGGTGCCAGCGCAGGTTGGGCCGCCCCTTCGGGGCTCGGTGTGAGGTTCTCCATAGCGCGCAATGGCGTGCAGACAACGAACACTATTTTAGACCAGAGATGGCGCCCAGGGGTTCCACGGTGACGGCACTGATAATTCCGGCTTTGAATGAGGCCCCGGTAATCGGGCAGACGCTGGATGCTTTGCCGCCGGGAATGTTCGGTCTGGTGATTGTGGCGGATAACGGGTCGACGGACGGGACTGGGGAGGTGGCTCGGCGGCACGGGGCTGTGGTGGTTCGAACGGAGGAGCGGGGGTATGGGGTCGCGTGTCTGGCTGCGATCGCTTCCCTGCCCCCTGAGGTGGATGTCGTTGTGTTTTTGCAGGCGGATTTGTCGGAGGACGCGGCGGAGGCGGTCGAGTTGATTGAGCCGATCCGGCGGGGCGAGTTTGACATGGTGCTCGGTTCACGGGTGATGGGGCGGGCGGAGGCGGGGTCCTTGCTGCCGCACCAGCAGTTCGGCAATACGGTCGCCACTACGTTAATTCGTATTCTGTACGGCTTTTCATACACAGACCTTGGGCCCTTTAGGGCTGTACGGAGGGCGTCGCTGGACGGGCTCGGGATGCGGGAACCGGCCTATGGGTGGACTGTGGAGATGCAGGTTCGGGCTTTGCAGCGGGAGCTGCGGGTGAAGGAAGTCCCGGTGTCGTACAAGGTTCGGGCGGCGGGGGAGAACAAGGTCTCGGGGAATTTGCGGGCCAGTTTGCTGGCCGGGTACCGGATTATCGTCACGATTCTCCGGCTGTTGGGGGGGTGATGAAGGCGGACGTGGGCGTCCGCCGCAGGCCTGGGGGCCCATAAGCGCTAACTTAAGGATTGATGTTTTTTAATGAAGGCGCTATACTGTCAGCATGCACCCTCTCGACGAGGATTGG
>JAWXCM010000292.1:0-5326 GCA_034408745.1 Bryobacteraceae bacterium | reverse complement strand
GCGGCGAGCCGCTCCACTCGATCTGTCGGTCAGGGATCCGTCGACGAGGTGGGCCGGACCGCTGATTTGCGCGGAGAGTGGTGCATTGCAGGCCGACGTGTGCACTGTCGATGGCCGGTGCCGGGTGCAATCTGTCAAACTAAAGAACCAGTTATGCCCGATCCCGTTTTCGATGTGTGTGTCGTCGGCAGTGGCCCCGGCGGTGGCATCTCCGCTTACGCGCTGACCAAAGCCGGGCTGAAGGTCGCGCTGGTCGAGTCTGGGAAACGCCTGCGCGCCGGAATCGACTTCGGCGCGCACGTCAACCCGTCGGCCATTGTCGACCGCCGGCTTTCGGCCGGATTCCGAAGCGCTATCCCCAGCCTGAGCGGCGACTATTCCGACCAGAACCACTTCACCCCGGTCGGCGACAACCCTCGCCATGGGTTGTTGCGGGCGCTCGGCGGCAGAAGTCTCTGCTGGGCGGGGCACTGTCTCCGATTCGGTCCGCTCGATTACCAGAAGTGGCCCATCAGCTACGAACAGGTTGCGCCGTACTACAGCCGCGCCGAACGCTTCATGGCGGTGTACGGCGAAAAAGACGGGCTCTCCAATATGCCCGATGGCGAGTTCCAGAAGCCCGTCCCGCTTCGCTGCGGCGAGCAGATGCTGAAGCGGGGCGTGATGGCCCTGAACAAAAAGGGCAGGGAAATGGCCTTCGTCGGAATTCGTAAAGCCATCCCTACTGAGAAGCACGCCTCCGGCCGCACCGTATGCCATTACTGCGGCCACTGCATGCAGGGCTGCGAGGTGGATTCGAAATACACGTCGGCCAACACTGCGATCCCGGCTGCAATGAAGACGGGAAACCTGACGCTGTTTCTACAGTCGATGATGACCCGGATCGACGTCTCCGGGCAGCGCGTCACCGGCATCGATTACACCGACGCTGCCGGAAAACAGGGCCGCATCCGCTGCCGGACGCTGGTTCTGTCCTGTTCCGCGGTCGAGACGGCGCGGCACCTGCTGATCAACAGGATTGGCAATTCCAGTGACCAGGTCGGCCGCAATTTGACCAGCCACTTCGGCGTCACGGTGCAGGGCGTCTTTCCCCAGATCAGCGGCCGCGACGCGTCGAATGACGATGGCACCGACTACTACCACGGTCTGCTCACCGGCCTGTACTGGAACAAGCCGAATCCTAATTTCGAGGGCACGTATCAGGTGCAGTGCGGTTCGGGTGTCCACCCCACCCGGCTGGCGATCCGGAACGTCCCCGGGATTGGCGCGGGACTTAAGAAGGAGATCCGCGAGCGCAACACCACTCACGCCGGAATGAACATGCAGGGCTCGCTGCTGGTGTCGTCCAGGAAGTTCATCGACCTCGACCCTGAGCGCCGCGACCGCTTCGGCATGCCGCTGCCACGCGTGCACCTCCACTATGAGGACAGCGATCTGGCGATGGCGCGGGACATGGTCGCAACCTCGGAGGAGATCATTCGCGCTGCCGGAGGGAAGGTCACGCTGAGCCCAGGCGAGATCACGCCTCGCAACCTTGTCATCGATTCCAACCACTGGGTCGGCACGGCGCGCATGGGGACGGATCCGAAGACTTCGGTGGTGAACACCAGCGGCCAGAGCCACGACATCCCGAACCTGTTCCTCGGCGACGCCTCGGTCTTCGCCGCGTACCCCGAGAAGAATCCCACGCTTACCAACATCGCCCTGAGCTGGCGGATGTGCGACGCCCTGGTCGAGAAGGCTCGCCGGAGGGAGATTTAGCCATGTCGGTCGACCGTCGCGAGTTATTCCAGATCATCGGTGCCGGAGTTGCCTCATCGGCTGCCGCGTCCGCTCAGCACCAGCACGCACCGGGTGCCGCCCCGGTTCCCGCGTCGCCAGCCTACGCCCCGCGAGCTCTCACGCCGGCAGAGTACGCGAGTCTTCAGCGGCTGCTGGAGGTCCTGCTCCCGGCCGACGAAGCTTCACCCAGCGCCCGCGACGCCGGAGTGGCGCGCTTCATCGACACTACACTGCATTTTGGCGACGAGCGAACCCGGGCGCTGTGGAAATCGGGCCTCGAAGCCATCGACCGCGACAGCGGCAACCGCCCTTACGGCGAGCTCGAAATTCCGGTCGCGACCGTGATTCTGGCGCGAGTCGCCGAAGCCGAAGACCGTCCCGTCACCGATGCAGCCAGGTTCTTCGGCGTATTCAAACAGACGGCGATTCAGGCTTACTATCAATCTGAGGGCGGCCGCCGCAGCCTGGGGTACAAGGGCGACACGGCTGTCCGGGACTTTCCCGGTTGCACCCACCCGGAGCATAAATCCACCTGAGCGGCGGTGTTACAGGCCGGGAATCGGTGGCCGGGAACCCTGTGCCTCGCGTAGTATCGTGACGATCCGGGCCAGTGCGCTCTTCGCGCCGACCGACGTCACCCGGTAGCGAAACGAACCCATTTGGTTGAGCGTGCCGCCGTACACCTGGGCACCCGCCACCTTCTCCACGGGCATCGATTCGCCGGTGAGCATGGATTCGTCGACACTGCTGAAGCCGGACTCGAGGCGCCCGTCGACTGGAATCCGCTCGCCAGGCCGCACCAGAAGTTGGTCGCCGGGGCGGACATCCTCCACCGCGACATCCCGCTCCTCTCCGCCGTCCTCGCCGAGGAGCCTGGCCCTGGGAGGCTGCAGGTCGAGCACTGAGCGCAACGCGGCCGACGTTTGCCGCCGGGCTCGCGCTTCCAGGGTGTTGCCGAGGAGAACCAGCGCGATGATCAGTATCACCGCTTCGTAGTAAAACTCAGGAACGAACCCGACGGTTCCCGCGGCCGAGTACACAAACGCCGCCCCAGTTCCGAGCGCGACCAGTGTGTTCATATTCGATGTGCCGTGGCGCAGGGCTGTCCAGGCGCGCGAGTAGAAGTGGCGGCCCGGCCACCCCATCACGGCCGCGGTTAGCAGCAGAAATGACCAGCGCCAGGCAGCGCTGTGGTGGATCCATGGCATGGGTACTGCCATCGCGAGTACTCCTGCGCTTAGGGCGAAGGCAGTTTTGCGAATCAGCGTGCGGTATTGGTTGAGTTGCTCCCGGTCCTGCGCCTCCTGCTCGGCGACAATGTCGCGGTCGGGGCCGGGCAGTTCGGCTTCGTATCCGCCGCGGCGGACCGCTTCGACCAGCGACTGAGGGGCCACGGCGGCAGGATCGTACGCGACGGTCGCCTGGCGCGTCATTAGATTGACGTTGGCGTCCCGCACCCCTGGAGTTTTCCGCAGCGCTCGCTGCACGTGCGCCTGGCAGGCGGCGCAGGTCATCCCGCCAGGTCATCCCGCCGACGGGGATGGTGAGCGTGGCTTCGTTATTGCCGGACAATGTGGGCTTCGTACCCTGCCTCCGCCACCGCTTCGATGAGCGCGGATTCCGGGACCTGCGACGGGTCCACTGCCACTTCGGCCGAACCTACGGCCACATTGAGAATGTCCACGCCCTCGATTTCGGCCAGTGCCGCTTTCACGTGCCCCACGCATTTGTGGCAACTCATCCCGGCAATATCGAGCGCGACCGTCTGCTTCACGTCCATACCTCCAAATGTGACAGATTGCGACTGGTCGATTAAGGCCGGGAAAAATCGGGACTGGCCGTCGCGGCGCCGAAGCCGGAACTCCGGCCCACCTTTTCCGTCAGCCTTGAGGGCGCATCGGAATGGACCGTAGTCTCCTCTCCAAATTTTGAGCTAATTACATTACCAATGCGGGTGCCGGAGATGGCCGCCGCGTTGTCGAATACTTCGAACAGGTGCGCGATTTCTTCACACAAAAGCGCTCCGTGCGGGTGGATTCCAGGCTCCCCGTCACGGGCGACCAGTCGCGCGACTACATCGTGATGGCGGGTTCGGCCGACCATGAACGTCCCATTGCAGTGCACGCATATTTGCACCTGCTGATGAAACGGCTGGAAATTAAGGTGCCTTCGTGGCTCAACGAGGGGATCGCCGAGGTTTACTCCACGATTACTCCGTATGCGGGCAAGGTCGCCGTCGGTGCTGTGTCAAAAGGACGCGCCTATGCCCTGAATGTCGACAAATGGCTGGAGACGAACCGGATGTTTGCCGTTCATCCGGGCTCGCCCGACTATGGCGGCAAGCAGCACTCTGGTGCGTTTTATGCACAGAGCTGGCTGTCGGTTCACATGCTGATGCTGAGCCCGACATACTCTCCGAAGTTCTCGGATTTTCTGGCGGCGATGACGTCGGGGAGCGACAGCGCCGCGGCTCTGGAGAAAGTCTACGGCAAGAGCGTGGGGGAGTTTACGCGGGATTTGCAGGCCTATTACCGCTCCGGAGAACTGCGTGTGGCGCTCTTCGACACCAGGTTCGCGAAAGTGGGTGGCGCTGAGCCGCGCAAGGCTGAGGATTTTGTGGTCGAGCTGCACCTGGCGCGCATTCGTGCCAGCACCGGGCACGCGGACGAAGCGCTGGCCCGGCTGGAGAGGTTGGCGGCGGCGTCGCCCAACCGGTGGGAAGCGCAAGATGCGTTGGGGCAGGTTGCGTGGCGAAAGGGGAAGATCGAGCAGGCGAGGACGGCGTTTCGCAAAGCTGTGGAGCTGAAGCCGGAAAGCTGGAGCGTCTACGTTGATGGCTCCGCCCGAGCAGCGTCCGTACTCGGCCTGGAAATTCGAGAGCAGGACTTTCACTTCGGCGATGGAGTCCATTCCCGGAGCGAGGATTCCAGCGAGATTATTCCAACCCGGCGCCTCGCGGTTCGCGGTATCGACGACGCCGGAAGCAGCGCGAGCAATTCCATGTAGTCGCGGCCCTTCAGTCCGAGTTCCTGAATCTCCGCCGAAGAGATGAGTCCGCCGCGTTCCCCGCTCTGGGTCTGAATCTGCGGCTGATCGGCCGTGACGCGGACCGTCTGGGTGAGCTCGCCGATTTCCAGCACGATCCGCCGCAAGGCCACCCTTTCGTTGGCCGACAGCGCAATTTCCGTCTGCTCGTGCTTCCGAAAGCCCGCGCGGACCACCTCCAGGCTGTACGTCCCGGACAACAGATCTGTCACGACGAACACGCCTGAGGCGTCGGCCACGATTCCCGAAATCTGCCCGGTGAGCCCCTGTTCCGCCAGAAACCGGGGGTTGACGGGGAGCGACATTACCACCAGAAAAACGAGCTTTTTCATGGGCCAGGTGGCTCGATCCTATGACGGATTCACCCCTTCCGCAAGCCACGTGTATCAGCAGGACAGGACCCTAATCCGCCGGTAAGAATTTTGGGATGACTGGTAGAGAGGGATTCGGGGCGATCAGATGTTGGAATTGGCGGTGGTTGTGAAAAACTGCGGAGAAG
>JAWXCM010000291.1:0-121912 GCA_034408745.1 Bryobacteraceae bacterium | reverse complement strand
GCAGGTTTGGATCAATCCGCCTGCTACCGCGGGCGAACAAACACCAAAGCCTCACTAAACTTCTTCATGCCGGTGTCTCAAAACTATTGACACGCGCCGTGCGTCGAGTTTTCCCGGGTGAACCTGTCGTACCTGGACAAGCAGTGGGGACAGGAGACATTCGTCACATGCAAGGAACTCGGATCCACACAACTCATTCCCAACGGGCCACTGAATCCAGTCGATGTCTTCAGTGTGGGATTCGACCCTGACCTGACGAGGGGCGGTTCTCGTTGTATCGGCTTCAGGTAACAATCAGTCCTGCCGGTCACCGTTTCGGTGTCGTGGGAGCTGGCGGCCGCGCTGTGCGCGAGACGGCGCGCATGGCTTACGACCAATATTCGGGCAAACGCCGGCCGCATTGGGCTGGACCGGGATATTGGCGCTTTCGACGTCAGTTTGCAGGTGATGAGTCTGATGCAGGGCCGCGACACGGGCGACCTTGGGGTCGCCATGTTTATCGGCGCTGTTATCGGCGCTGGTGGCGCGCCCGAATCGGGTTCCGAAAGCGAATCTGACGTAAATCTCCGCAACCTGAAACGCGCTGTGGAAATGCCAGCCGGCGGGGAACGGTGGAAAGCGAAAAGGCGCGCTTCCCACCGTTCCCACGCGGCCCTGGGAATCTAGCCAGGACCGCGATATTTCCACATTCCCACAGCGCCGACGGTTTGTTCATTTGACCCGGAAAGCAGCAGAACGCGAAAGAATTGTGTGCCGTGGAAAAGTGGGAATCCTGGGTTTGGATTTCCACTTTCCCACCGCACCGACAGCCTGCGGCGCAAGGAAGGAAACCACGAACTGCAGAGCTGCGAAGCTCACGGCGAGGCGACTGGCCGAAGCCGAACAGAATCACTGGCGAGTAAAGAGCTGATGCCGTTTACTTTACACAAATCGCTTGACACACCCACGGAAAGATCGAAGACGCTGATGCGCAAACACGCCGGTTCCAAGCCCCAAGCTGCCAGGGAGCCAATCATCGAAAACCGGAAAGTTCCCCGGCGGCAGGCAAATGCCGCCTACCGGAGCCGGGAATATCTGTCGGATAAGGAGGTGACGGCGCCGATGAAGGCGGCCGGCCGCGTCGGGCGCCACTGCGGACGCGATTCCGCCTTGATTCCGATCGCCTATCGGCACGGCTTGAGGGTATCTGAGCTGGTCGGTCTGCGCTGGGATCAGGCGGATCTGCAGCAAAGCCTCCTGCATGTCGCGCGGCGTAAGCACGGCATCCCTCCGTCCATCCCCTGCGCGGACCGGAGTTGCGTGTCCTGCGCCGGTTACAACGGGACTACCCGCCCTCTTCCTACGTATTTCTCAGCGAACGGAAGGCGCCGCTCACCACCGATGCAGTGCGCAAGACCGTCAGCCGGGCCGGGCGTGAAGCCGGCATCGAGTTCCAAGTCCATCCGCACATGCTGCGCCATGCCACCGGTTACAAGCTGGCCAACGACGGACAAGATACGCGGGCCATTCAGCACCGAGTTAGCACCGGATCGATCCAAGAACTTCTGGCGTGATTGACCGGGAAGACTGACCTGCAAACACCAGGCTGACGGAAGTTTCGGCGGTTTGGGCTTACACCCCCAGACAGGGGACATTTCTAAAAACCGTTGACAGCGGGAAGGTTCAACGTTTGACAAAGGACGAGCCGCTTCGTATTCTGAGATATCAGTATGCGACTCATCGCCTCCGCAGTATTCCTCGCCGTGACTGCGGTTGCACAAAAGCCAGATCAGCCTGCCAACGTCGAACTCACTTTTGAGGAAGTTGCCACACAGCAGCACTACCGGCAGCAGCTACGTCCGCAACTGCACTACACGCCGGTTCAGGGGCATATTGGTGATGCGACGGGGCTGGTGTACCACTATGGCGAGTTCCATCTGTTCAACATGTACGATGCCTGGTCTCAAAAGCGCACGCTGCACAAGCAGTGGGGACATGCTGTCAGCAACGACCTGATCCACTGGACGCAAATGCCCGCGATCCTGGACAAGGTTCTCGACAATTCTCCAGGCAGCGGGAGTGCGGTTGTCGACTGGAACAACAGCAGCGGTCTGCGCAAGGGGGCGGAGAAAACGCTGGTGGTTTTCTACACCGACTACAAGCGCGGCACGTGCATGATCTACAGCACCGATCGGGGACGCACCTGGACGCGGCATGAACTTAATCCCATTCTGCCTGGCGTGGAGGAGATCCGCGACCCCACTGTTTTCTGGTATGCTCCCGCCAAAGAATGGCGCATGCTCCGTTATGAGAAAAACGGCTTTGCCTTTTATAAATCGAGCGATCTTTTTAAATGGACATATCTCAGTCGCATAGAGGGCTTCCACGAATGCCCGGATCTGATCCATCTACCCGTCGAGAACTTGCCTGGCCAGAGCCGGTGGGTGCTGGTGAACGGCGGCGGACAGTACGTGGTTGGAGATTTCGACGGCACGAAGTTTGTTCCGCAGACTGAGCACCTGAAGACGGAGTACGCGAAGCCGTTGTACGCCGGCCAGACGTGGAAGCCGAACATGGATGGACTCGGGCCGTATTACTACATCGCCTGGATGCGCTATCCCTTCGAGCCTCGCCTCAGCTGGAACAGTCAGATGTCATTTCCGGTTGAACTCACTTTGCGCTCGTTCCCGGAAGGAATCCGACTTTGTCGGAAGCCGGTGGACCAGATCGGGACGTTGCGGACAGCGCAGCAGTCGTGGACAAACACGGCGGTGCTGCCCGAAATTAAAGGGGAATTACTGGATATCGAAGCAGAACTGGAAATTCCTGCGTCCGGCGATGTCGGTCTGATGGTCCACGGCCAGGAGATACGGTATTCGAAGGCGGACGGTAAGTTGCTCAGCGGCACGGCTACCGCACCACTGAAACTGTCTGGTAACCGGCTGAAACTCCGGATTATTGTGGACCGACCGTCGCTGGAAGTGTATGCCGACGAGGGCCAGGTCTCGTTGTCCACCGTCAGCCTGGTTGAGAAAACAGATACGACCGTGCGTCTGCTGGAAGGCACTAAATCCCGCGTCACTGCCCTGACAGTGAACCATCTGGAATCGATTTGGCCGGAAATTAACGCCGAGAAGTTTGTCGCCAAGACCAGCCGCTGAGTACGTATCAGACGACATTCAGGAGAATCATGCTTCGGTTGAGATCGTACATCGGCCCGGTATCGGTGCTGGCGGCCGCTTTGCTTTGTGTTGCGCTCGAGGCAGCAGATCCGCACCGTCCCGCCTTCCATTTCCAGCCTCCCGCGAACTGGATGAATGACACCATGGGGATCTTCTGGAAAGGCGAGTATCACATCTTCTATCTCTACAATCCGGACGGCCCGGTGTGGAGACAGGCCAAGGAGTGGGGGCATGCGTCCAGCAAGGACCTCATCCACTGGAAGCACCTGCCTGCCGCGCTCGGCCCGGTGCCGGGCGGTCCTGAGAACCTTTGCTGTCAGACGGGGTCTGTAACGATCGCCAACGGTGTCCCAACCGCCGTGTACACGTGTGCGCCTGGGATCTGCATGGCCACCAGCGATGACCAGATGATCACGTGGCGCAGGTCCGCGAATAACCCGGTGATACCCGACGCTCCGCCGGGTCTGGACGTCTACGGATTTCGTGATCCATTTCTGTACCATGGGGAAACTTCCTGGTATTTGCTTCAGGGCTCGGGCATCAAGGGACAGGGCGGCAGAATCTTTGTTTATAAGTCGGACGATCTGAACAAATGGGAGTTCCTGCACCCGCTCCTGCCTGAGGAGGGCAAGACAGACCAGGTGTGGGAAGTTCCGGGGCTTTTCCGTATCGGAAATCAGGACTTGCTGATGTATTCACCGACTAAGGAGTCGCTGTATACACGCTATTTTCTTGGCTCTTTCCAAAATGAGCAGTTTATCCCGACGTCTCGAGGGAAGATGGACTTTGGCGGCTATTTTTACGCAGCCACGACATTTGCCGACGATCAACGGCGTCGGCTGATGATCGCGTGGACGCGCGAAGGCCGATCGAAGGAAGCAGTACTGAAAGCAGGATGGTCCGGCGCACTTTCGGCTCCCCGGCAGCTGTCGCTTAACCCGCAGGGGCAGTTGCTGATTGAGCCTGTGGCTGAGCTGAACAGGTTGCACGGAAAGCATAAGACTTACAGTAATCTGCGACTTACCGCAGGCGAGGCGAAGTTACTCGACTTTCGGGGCGACACGCTCGATATTGTTGCTGAATTCGATCCGGGAGACGCCAAACGAATCGGACTGAAAGTACGGAGTTCGGCGAACGGCGAAGAAGAAACACTGGTGTATATCGACCGTGCCTCGGGCGAGTTCGTCTTCGACAGTACGCGCTCCTCTAAATCGTCTGCGACGGATAAGAAGAAGCTCAGCGATGCATTTTCAGTAAAGGACGGAAAGACCGTAAAGCTGCGCGTCCTGGTGGATCGCTCAATCATCGAAGCATTCGTCGACAGCCGGGTGGCTGTATCTGGTCGCGCCTATCCGGAGCTCCCCGAGAGTCTGGGAGTCCGCGTGTTCGCCGAAGGCGGATCGGCGATTGTACGCAAGCTCGATATCTGGGAGATGAAGCCTGTCTGGTAGGCGGCGCGAGCCTCAGCCGGCGGGCTCGCTCTCAACCTTTCTGGTGGCTGCGTTCCATTTCATACGACGACCGTGCTTGAGCGAGAGATTCGCCAGCTGGACGACGAGCGCCGCATGCACCGCCAAGCCCATCGGCGCTGTTGGTGTCTTGCGGGTTCGTACGCACTCGACGAAGTTCTGCACATGCAGGTCGGTCGCCCAGCCGAAGCCTTTCGGCGACTTCCTGTGGACTGCGGGCGTGTCCTCGGCGTCTTTGAGAAACACCTTGAGTTCTTCCCGGCTGATATCCATGCGGCCTGCATCGCCATCCAGCTGGTTTAGTTGGTCGTTCCGGCCCTGATAACGCATTGCGGCGTAATTAATGGAGAATACGCCAATAAAGTCTTCCGGGTATTCCGCCGTAACGACGGCTGATTCCGGCTTGTCGCCGCTCTTTCGATGCGGTCTGTTCGACGCGGCCGTTACGGCCAGTGGTGATCCGGCCGACATTAGCAGGTGCATGCCGTCGAAGACGTGAGCGCCCTGGTCGGCAAGAATACCGCCTGCGTAATCGGAATAGTAGCGCCAGGCTCGGAAGCGGTCGGGATCGAACGGGTACTTCTTTGCGGGCCCCTGCCATTGTTCCCAGTCCAGTTTGCCGTCGAGCTTTGTGGCTTTGTTGCCCGGCAGGTAGTTGTTCAGCCACCAGGACCGAATCATTCGAACGTTGCCGAGCTTTCCCGCTTTGATTAGGTCTCGCCCCTCCAGATACAGGTCGTAGCTGCGCCGCTGCATGCCGACCTGAATGATGTTGCGGGATTTCCGCTCCGCCTCCACGAGTTGCACGCCCTGCTCCGGCGTCTGACAGAGGGGCTTCTCCACGTAGACGTCCTTGCCTGCGGCAAGTGCGTCGAGGACCATCTGGGTGTGCCAGTGCTCGGGTGTGGCAATCAGGACGGCCTGGATGTCTTTGTCGGCCAGCAGTTCCTTGTAATTCCGAACAGCTTTGGGCCGAGTGCCGGGCACTTTGGATGCGGTTGAAATCGCCGTTTCCAGATTCGGCTCAAACACATCGCAGATGGATAACACCTTTACCGTCGGGTCTTTCTGAAATACGGTCATGACGAAGGTGCCTCTGCTGCCTGAGCCGATGACGCCCAGCGTTACCTGATCAGAGGGTGCTGCCTGGACGGAAAGCATGCTGGTTCCGGCCAGCAGGAATGTTCTTCGGTTGAGGGTCATACTCTGGCATATCAGTTTATTACAATGGTGGTTCCGTGCTCCATCTTTGTGTTACGCTTGCGCATGCGCACGGATAAAAACAGTTGAGGGCCGATCATTTATGAATCAGAGACGACGTGAGTTTCTAACGACAATTGCAGGTGCAGGAACGCTTCTGCCGATGGTGTCCAGCCGTTCCTTCGCAGCCAGTTCCCCGATCCCGATCGATGTCGGCAGGCAACTATTCGTTGACGATTACCTGATCGACGAGTCCACGTTGCTGAAGACCTTTCACAAAGCGACATTCCATCCGAACAGTCCGGTCCTAAAGCCGGAAACACCTCTGGAACTGAATAACGGCGTGATGCCGGCCGCTGCTCCGTTCGGCGACGGCGTGTGGTACGACCCCAAAGACAAGCTCTTCAAGATCTGGTACATCGGCGGCTACGACGATGGGTTCTGCTATGCCACCAGTGAGGACGGAATCCGCTGGAATCGGCCGAATCTGGATGTTGTGCCCGGAACCAATCGAGTCATGGCGCCGATCCGCAACTACATGCGCAATGGCGCGAGCGTGTGGCTGGACCATCACGCGAAGGACCCCAGCGAGCGGTTCAAGATGTTCGCGTATATTCAGCGCGGGACAGGATCATGGCCTCGCAAACAGCCGGACGAGCCACTGCCCAAAGGCGGGCGGATGGCGTCCGGGTACGTCTACACGTCGCCAGACGGCATCCACTGGAGCAAGCCCACCATGACGGGTGGATGCGGCGACAACACCAGCATGTTCTACAACCCCTTCCGCAAGAAGTGGGTGTTCAGCATCCGCAAAGGCCGCAACGGAATCGGCAGAGCGCGCAACTTTGTCGAAGCCGATGATTTCGTGAAGGGCGCCGCATGGAAGCCAGAAGACGTGAACATGTGGCTGTCGTGCGACAAGCGGGACCGCATGGACCCGGTTCTCAAGCATCGCGCGGAGCTGTACAAAGTGGACTGCGTAGGCTATGAGAGCCGCATGCTCGGTGTGTTCAGCGTATACCTGGGACCGCCGAACGATATCGCGTATGGGCAGGGCTTCCCAAAGACCAACGACCTTCATGCTGGGTTCAGCAGGGACGGCATCGATTTCGAACGTCCGGACCGCTCCGCCTTCATCGCATGCTCGCGCACTCCGAACACCTGGAACCGCGGCTACCTGCATCCGGCCAACGGCTGCTGCCTCGTAGTGGGAGATCAGTTGCGATTCTACTTTGCTGCGTTCTCCGGAGTCTCTCCGGCCCAAGGCGGCGGAGCGTTCGCCGGTGCAAGTACAGGCATGGCGACGCTGCGGCGCGACGGCTTCGCATCAGTCGGATCGGGCAGCGGAATCGGTACGCTTACTACCCATGGATTGACCTTCAAGGGTAAGTACATGTTCGTCAACGCCGATGCTCGCTCGGGCGAGTTACGTGTCGAGGCCCTGGACGAAGGCGGCAGGTTATTGCCAGGATTCTCGGCTGCGGACTGCGTGCCCATTAAGACCGACAAAACGAAGATCGCCGTAACGTGGAAAGGCGCCTCTGATCTTCAGAGCCTGATCGGGCGGGTAGTGAAATTCCGGTTTCATCTTGCCGGAACGGACCTGTATTCCTTCTGGGTCTCGCCGGATGAGAATGGCGCCAGTCATGGCTACGTCGGAGCAGGCGGCCCTGGATTCACCGGGGACACAGACACCACCGGAGCATAGAAAATGAAAGGGCCCCACGGCTTTCCGCAGGGCTCTCTTCTGTGTCCCGCACCCACCCCTGTCAGACGACGTTGCGACCGGCCCCAATCGTATCGTTGGCGCCGGTGAAACCTGGATCGCCGGCCACCGTTAATCGACCTCGTTATGGTCTGCGCGCTGTTGGCCGAAGCCGCCGCGAACATACCGAGGAAATCCCTGCGCTGAACGTTTATGCACTGGTCAACCTGTCGCTTGAGACTGGCTTCATTTGCCATACGTCCATCGACCGCAACTTCGCGGTTCCACCCGATGCAAACAGCCCGGTTCCAAGGCTGTCCTCGCGCGAAGGATAGATGCGATCCGACATACAGACGCGGCCATTCACGAATACTTCCACCACGGACGCATCCACAAACACCTGTAGCCGCAGTCCCTCGCCCTTCGCCAGTGCGAACGGGCGCCGCTGTGGACTTCCGCCCGCCGCGCTCTTCTCGAGGCTGGATTTACTTCTGTCGAAGACGAGCATTTTCGAGGGCTCGTCGTAGCTCACGCGATACTGCTCCTGACCATCCGGAGAGCAGCGCAGGGCGAGCCCGTACTGACCGGTGGAGCTCGCATCGAACTCGGCGATGATCTCAATGGCATCGCCGTTCATATCCTTGCTCAGCTTTGTGTCGGGCCTGATGACCATTCGCCGCGCCTTTGAATGGGCGCCGCGCAGGACGCGCAATTCGGAAGCCGGCTCGATGCCGAGCTCCCCATCCGGCCTGAGGCTCAGCACGCGGGGCAGCGACGTCACTCCAGCCCAGCCAGCAGCGATGGTCGCATCTCGAGAGCGGCGCTCCCGGATCCACGACCAGCAAATGCGCCGTCCCTTTGCATCGAGGTGCGTCCTGGAAGCGTAGCCCCAGCCCAGATCGGTTTCGCCTCGCCGCTCCACCTCAAACTTACGATTCTTGTAAGTGCCCAGCCAGTAGGGCACGCGAGTGTAGTAAGTGTTCGGTGGGAACCCGATGATCGAGGCGATCAGTACGTGCTTGTCGCCGACCGGGAAAAAGTCCGGGCATTCCCACATATCCTCGCCGCGAGTGACATCCGGACGCAGGCGCTCCTCAATCGTTCCGGAAGCAAGAGGATGCAGATACTCCCAGTTCCGCAGATCGGGTGAACGGTACAGCAGAGCGGTGCCGAACTTTTCTTTATACCCGCCGCCGATCAGCATGTACCAGCCATCGGCTTCCTTCCAGACCGCGGGATCTCGCCAGCCGCTCAGTTGCATGCCCGGCGGTGGCGACCTCAGCACTGGATTGGCGGAATGCCGCTTCCAGACCAGCATGGCGTCGTCGCTGGTGGCGATATGCTGGCCCGCGCCGCCCGTGTAGACGGCAGTAGGCACGCCATTGTCAATCACGACGCTGCCGCTCCACACGCCTTTGCTCTCAGGGCCCGTCGGCTCGATGCCAAGCGCGATCGGCTGGTGCTTCCAGTGCACCATGTCCGTGCTGGTGGCATGTCCCCAGACACGTTTGGAGGGTGGAGTTACCGGATGGTCAGGCCCCCACTGAAAGAACATGTGGTACGTGCCCTTGTGATACACGGGACCGTTCGGATCGTTCATCCAGTTGGCCCGGGCCAGGAAGTGATACTGCGGCCGGTGACGATCCGTGGCCATCTGCGCGGCAGACGGCAGCGACTGTGCGCGCGCGGACGGTACAAGGGCGGACGCCGAGGCGAGCAGCGCTCGCCGGCTGATGGGACAGCTCATGGTTACGCCCCTGTGGTATCGACGGAGCCGGTAAAGCCTGGCCCGCCTGCTGCGACATACCCGTAGCTCGCGCCGGAGCGGTCCGGACTCACCCACCACGAGTAGAAGTCGCCGCCTTTGAGATGGAATCGAAACTTGACAGGCTTTCCGGTCAACTTCGAAACATCGCCTGCGCCCTTCCAGTTGATCGCCTGTTTCGTACCATCCGCACGAACCGGCAGGCAGGCCTCGCTGGAGAAAGGAGCAATTACGCGCCCCTGCTCATTGAGGACCTCGACGCGAAGCTCTCCGCCTTGCTTGATGTCCGCGTTCACGAACAGATGCTTCCCCCGGAAGAGAACTGGTTTCGTAGTCATCGAGCCGGCAGTTCCGGCTGAGGTGAGCGATGCGAAGCCGTCGCGGCGCAGCACAGCCATGCCGGTACTGGATCCGGCATAAAGATTCTTACCCTGTTTCGGAGAAATACCCGTAAATCCGCCGTAATAAAAGCGGAGCTGGTCGCCGACCACCAGGCAGCATCCTCCCGCGGAGTGCAGATACCCACGATTCCACGTTCCTTCCTTTCGCGAACAGGCGAGGAAGGGAGTGCGGTCGGGACGCTCGAACTTGATGCCATCCACGCTGTACGCAAGCTGAATGTCGTTGATCCTGGGCGTTCCTGCGGCTGCCGCATCCCCTGTGGACGGGCCCATCAAAAACGCGAGCATGCCCAGCATCCGACTCTCGTACGCGACGGCGTCCACTTTGTAGAGTTCAGGCCGGAACTGCAATTCCGGATCGGGAACATCCAGTTCATCGGCGTGAAGCCAAAGTTTCACGTCCTTCTCAGTCCACGATGCGCCCTGCAGGAAGTCAGGATGTTCTCTTATAGAGCGCACCCGATTGTACGGCCTGTGGAACGTGCGAACGTTGTACACCCACATCTTGCGGAATGGGTTGTAGAACATACCTGAGTTGTCGCCGCATTTCCCGGTGCGAATCCCCTCGCTCCAGTGAATGCCGTCCGGAGATGTATAAGTCATGGGCTGATCCCAGTCAGGCGGAATGGGTCGCGGGACCCTGGCTCTCTTCTGATTGTCGCCGCGCCGAAAGAAGGCGAACATTTTGAAACGCTGGCCCGGGTCTTTCGATTCGTGGTCCAGCCAGACTGTGGATCCGTTCCGGATGAAACCAGGCTGACCCGGAGGAGGAACGCGAGGCTTCATAACGCGGTTCGTGCCGGGTACAACGTCGAGGTTCGTCCGCTCCCAGTGAAGGCCGTCTGTACTGGTGGCAAGGGCGAAACCATCGTCGTATCCGGCGATGTACCAGAGCTTGTAGAGCTTGTCTTTGGGGTCGTACCAGACCCCGTCGCTGAAAGGCGATGCTGCCGGTATCACTCCGTTTCCAGTTTCCAGCGGAGTCTCGGGCTTCAGCAGGGGACTCGCGGGATGGATGGTGGGTTTGTGAAACGTGCGCGGCAGCGTGTTTGATTCCGTCAGCACATCATCCACAAACAACTGGCGGCCGACATCGATCGATGATGCCTCCGTGGTCGCGCTAACCGCGGAGACACAGCCTGCAGCCGCCACCGATCCAATAAAATCTCTGCGAGATGTAGTCATGACATTACCAGGCGAGACGGATCGCGAACTGAATCACGCGTCCGGCGCCATTGCTTCCCTGATTGACGAATCCCCACGACGGATTGTAATTCCTGCCCAGCACTTCTTCCCGCGACCCGACGGGGAATGTTCCCGTTGCCGTGGGATAGTACGGGATCGGCCCGGCCAGCGACAGACCCGCTTTGCTGACCGGAGGCGTTCCCGTAAACAGATTCGCGCTCAGGTCAGGCGAAAAGACAGCGTGGTTCAGCAGATTGTAGAACTCGGCGCGGAACTGAACGTAGCGGGAGCGGTTCTCAAACGGATAGAAGCTCTTCATCATGGAGCCGTTTAGACTCTGTCTCCACGGCGCCCGGGCATAATCCAGTGTGCGAGCCGCGTTCCCCTTCCGTCCGTACTCCGGCCGCGAGAAGGCAGCGGGATTGAAATAAGGAACATCGTTGGCAACTGATTTATTCCAGAGCGGATTGATTATGGGCACACCGGAGATAACGTTGGGCCGCATGCGTTCGTTCACGACACCGCCCGTCGGCTGCGCAGGGAGTCCGTTACGATCGCCAAGCGCCGGTTGAAGCGGATAGCCACTCTGCAATCCGCCGATTATGTTCGCCTGCCATCCGCCGATGATCGCGTTGGCGAAGCGGCCCGCGCCGCCCAGGAAACGCTGGCTCTCACCGAAGGGCAGCGTGTAGTTGGTGGTTAGATTGAAACGGTGACGGACGTCGTAGATCGACACGGACCGGTTGCCCTTGTTGTCGAGCGCATCCTGCCACTTACTCGACCCGAAGGAACCGAAGCTGGTTCCGTCGAAATTGGAGTCCGACGTGTTGTCAATCGACTTACTCCAGGTGTAATTGAAGCGAGCGCCCAAACCAGCCGCATATCGACGCTCCAGCTCAAATGTTCCGGCATGGAAGATCGAGTTGCTCGACGTCATACCCGTGACGACAATGTCACCGACAGTTGGAAACGGCCGCAGCAGATCCTGGAACGAAACCAGTCGGAGGTTGCCGGCTGCGTCAACTCGGCCAAACGGGTCAGGGGTGGTTGCAAGCGGATCGCCACCTTCATCAAGGAGATCGTTGAGCAACTCCTGATTCGGTTGGTTTGCGTTCAGGCCTGGAGAAAACAGGTGAGTCCCTTTCGATCCCAGATAGCTGACCGTCAACACCAGATTGTTGAGCAGTTCTTTCTGGACTGTCAGGTTCCACGACTGGAGATACGGCAGTTGATTGTCCTGATTGAACGAGATCAACGACCCGCCAGGCACGCGCGGATCGACAGGCGGGCAGCCCGCGCAGAGCTTGCCGTCAGAGGGGATCTGTTGCAAGAGCGGGTTGCTCGGAACCGTCGGCGGATTGGTGCTCATGCGGACCGGCTGACTGGGGTTGACAGCCAGCGCCTGAGGATAGGCTCCTGTTCCCGTCCACTGGGTGTAAGAGTGGCTGTTGATATCGGCTCCGAAGTCGGGAGTTGCGAAGCGAGACCGACCCGTCTGCGGAAGGTGACTGATGCCGTAGCCGCCGCGAATCACGACGCGCCGACCCTGATTCCAGCCGAAGTCCGGCGTGTACGCAAAACCGAAGCGCGGCTCCCAGCCGTTCTTGTGCACCGGTTCCAGATAGTTCGACCGGCCAAAACCGCTGTGAAGGTAGTTGAATGTATAGCCATTCGTGCGTCCCTGCGCGTCGGTCAGAGGCACGGGATTGTCGAGGTCAACTGTCGCCTGCCTGTTGTACTTCTCGGCCCGGGGGCTGTTGTACTGCCACCGCAGCCCGAGGTTGAGCGTCAGGTTTCTGCGTATCTTGTAGTCGTCCTGCAGGTACGCGCCATAAGACTTCCAGCGATAGTAGTACGGGACAACCGCATCGCGTATGCGCAACGAAGTCGGGATCCCGAGCAGGAAGGATGCGAGTGAATCACCGCCTACGCCACCCGGCGCATTGGCGTTGCCCGCCTGGGTAGCGTTTGTGCCAAACAGGTAGGCGCCGCCGGCGATACGCTGCAAACCATTGCCGAGCAGGTTCAGCTGCATGTGCCTCATGTCGACACCGACCATGAGCGTGTGCTTGCCGCGGGTCAATGTCAGATCGTCTGCAAGCTGATATTGGTGCTCGCGTGTTTGACCGATGTTCTCGCCGTCGCGCATGCCGTAATTGGCACTGGGGGTTCCCTGAATTGTGAATGCAGGGTGCCCCCAGTTTGCGCTGCTCGGCAGGTTGAAGATTTCCTTTGTGTAGTCGCGCTCCTGGATATCGTAGGAGCCAACCACACTGTAGTTACCGAAGGTGTAGCTCAACCGCAGCTCGTTCACCACGCTCGGAGACACCACCCATGTATGAGTCAGGGCCGGCTGTTTCGTCTTGCTGATGTGCGAGGGGTATACAACGGGTTCCACCTGCCGGTGAAACTGGAAGTTGTTGCCGAAGATCGGAATGTCGGTGTAACGGGTGGATATCCGGTGATGATCGGTAACGGAATGATCGATCTTCACGTTCCAGCGGTTGTCACGTCCGTCGTTGCCTTCGATGCCAAGAAAGTTTCTGCCCTGGATGTCATAAGGAATGTTGGGCAGCGGAACATACGACAGGATGAGCTGTGAAGTCTTGTCGATGAACTGAGGCGGGACCACGCGACCGCGCTTCGTTGGATCCGGATCGTTTGCGCTAAAAAGGGAGTGAATCGTTGTGCTTGCTGGTCTGTTAATCGGCAGCAACTGACCGCATGAGCTCCCGCTCATCACGCAGTTGACCTGCTGATAGATCAACGGGCGAACCGCGCCAGGATTGACGTAGCGCTCTCTCAGGTCGCCGGCTCTTTCCGCCGCCGTCGGAACCCATGCGCGAAAATCGTTTTCGCTGCTGTATCGTTTGGGCTCAATGGAAGCGAAGAAGAATGTGCGATTCCGGCCGTTGTATACCTTCGGAATCCAAACTGGTCCACCGAGTGTCGCACCCAGTTCGTTGCGGCGGGCGCGGGGTGGACTCACGGAGTTGAAGGCTCGCGCACCGAGTGCCGGATTGCGCTGCGTCCAGAAGGCGCTCCCGTGAAGCTGATCGGTGCCGCTCTTCGTCACCATGCTGACCACGCCACTGCCGACGGAGCCGTACTGGGCGGAATAGTTATTGGTAATAATCTTGAGTTCCTGCACCGTGTCGGTGGAGAGCGTTACGGTGGCCCGTCCATAAGCCACTCCCGTGGTGGCGCTTCCGTCCACTGTGTATGCGGTGGAAGACAGTCGGCCGCCACCGATGCTGACGCCTGCGCCCGGCGCCATTGGACGCATGCTTTGGGTCATCTCATCGGTCGCCATTTCGCCGCCCACACCGGCGACTGTCGTTACCAGAGAGAGCGCGTTTCTGCCCTGGACGGGAAGATCCGAGATCTCCCGCGCACTCACTGTAGTGCCAATCATTCCGCTTTCGGTGTTGATCGCCGGAGCCGCAGCCGAGACCTCGACGACCTGCTTCGAACCCGCGGCGACCAGAACGAGGTCCACGCGGGCGGTCGCAGAGCTGTCGAGCTTAAAAGGCGCTGAGGCAGCCTCGGCGAGACCTGCAAACTGGGCCCGTACCGTATAACTGAAGGCCTGGAGAGAGGAGACCGTGTAGTAGCCCTCAATATTGGTCGTAGTCTTGTACTCGACCCCAGTCTCGACAGCCGTGACGATTACGGATGCTCCTGGAATCACGGCCCGCGTCTGATCGGTAATTACACCCGTGATGCTCGACCGCGTCTGCCCAGCCGCCGAGACAATGATAAGCGCGGACAGAGCTGAAGTGCGGAGCACGGCACTTACCCTCAACATGAAATCCTCATTTTCCGACCCCTGGCCAAGGTAGTTCGCTTCCTCCGGACAGATGGGACAGCACGTCGCATGTGGAACCTCCCGCCTGCGAAGCCGGGCCTCTCTGGTATATCACATTCTGTCAGCGGGCGGGTAATGAATGCTGCCCGGGCAGAAGGTTCTGGACATCCTGTACGCGGTTGCTATATTCTGCTATCTCAGAAACGGAGGTTTCTGCAGCATGTCCTTCAGACAGTCCTTTCGCGCTCTCCTGGCAACAGCCCTGACCCTGTTCATCGCGGCCCTCAATGGCCAGACGCAGCTCGGGCAAATCGTAGGGAGAGTGACCGACAGCTCCGGCGCGGCGGTCTATGGAGCGGTGGTGGAAGTTGTGAGTCCAGCCGCAAGTGTGCGTGCGCAGGTTCAATCCAATGCCGAAGGGCTGTTCACCCTTCCCTACATGCAATATGGCTCGTATACGGTCAACGTGACCGCAGCGGGCTTCTCGAAATATATGCTGACTGCGGTTGCCGTGGCCATGGCGACGACCACTACTATAAACCCGGTTTTGGTGGTGGAGGGCTCCGCCGAGCAGATCACCATATCGGCGAGTGCACTGACGCTTGATTCGAGCTCGACGATGGTGAGTACGTCGATTGAAGAGAAGCTCAAGAGTTCCGTTCCCAACCTGATCAGTGGCGGCAAACGCAGTGCGGTCAGCTTCGTCGATCTTTCGCCAGGATTCAGCGGAAGGGCCGGTATAATCGCCGGCGGACGCGACAACTCGCATGAATCACTGATCGACGGGCAGACCGTCGCGACACGCTCCAGATTTTTCGATTACCGTCCAGGTCTCGTAGGCAATCTGCCTTCCGTCGAGTCGATCGGCGAGTACAAGATGATCAGCAATTCCATGCCGGCCGAGTATGGCCGCTCGTCGGGCGGAATGACCACATTCGCGACCAAGTCCGGAGCGAACCAGTTCCATGGGGCCGCGTATCATTACCTGCGCAACCACAGACTGGACGCGCGTCCCTGGCAGGCTGCTGTGCGCGATGTGCGCAAACAGAATGAGTTTGGAATTACCGGTGGCGGACCGCTGGTGATCCCGACGCTCTATGACGGGCACAACAAGACGTTCTTCTGGGCGAACTTCACCGGGTACAAGCTTCGTACCGCCGCTGCCTCCAGCATTCTCTCGGTTCCCACTGCGGCGATGCGCAATGGCGACTTCTCTGCGTCGGACATCAATCCGATTTATGACCACAATGACTTGTTCAGCAACGCTTCCGGTACTCCGGAACGCAGGCGGCTGATATTCGACGGACGCACCAACGTAATGAACCCCGCGCGCATAAGCCCTGTCTCCAGGTACTTTCTCGACACGCTGCCGCTGCCCAGCAGGCCCGGTTCGTTCTTCAACTATGTTGGCTCTGCGCGCAGCATCAAAGACGACTGGGATATCTCGGTTAAACCGGATCATTATCTGAGCGGCAACAGTCGGCTGTCGGGTTTCTATCAATTCACCCATTTCAATGCTGACAATGGCAACGTGCTTGGTGATTTCTTCGGCGCAACCGGAACCACCTATATGCATCGCACGCGTCTGGACTGGGCGCATAACATCAGGCCGAACCTTATCAATCAGGTACTGGTCGGTTTTACGCGGTGGTATGACAATCTGGCCAAGAACAACTTCGGCCAGAACGTGGGATTTGCCGCCGGACTCCGGGGCACTTATGACGGAAATTGCCCCGAGATCCTGGTGGGCGGAAGTTCGAACATCGCGATTTGTCAGGGCAGCGCGGCCAATATCAAAGGAAATCTCACGTCCACGTTTAATGAGACGCTGATGTGGAATCACCGGGCGCACAACATTAAGATGGGTCTCCAGATCATTCGGTGGAACGAGAACTTCAACAATCGAGGCAGCGCGACGGGCGCCTACTCGTTCACCGAAGGAGGCAGTGCCAACACGAACTCGACTGGTGGAAACTACTGGGCCAGCTTCCTTCTTGGCTACCCAACAGGCGTCAGCATGACAGCGCCGACGGTGCTGGGTGTGCGACAGACCTACTTCGCTCTTTTCGTGCAGGATGACTGGAGAGTCTCACGGAAATTGACCATAAATGCGGGACTTCGGTGGGATGTTAACGTGCCATACAAGGAGTTGCATGGTCAGATTACGGGCGTGGACCTGAATCGTCCGAATCCCGGAGCCAGCAATCTGCCCGGCGCGCTGGTGTTCTATGGTGACGGCCCCGGGAGGACTGGCTATGACCGGCCAGGCAAGATTCACTGGAATAACTTCGGACCGCGGCTGGGACTGGCCTATCAGATAGACAAGAACACGGTTTTCCGCGCGTTTGGCGGCATCATCTACCAGGGCGCTCAGAACGGTAATGCGGAAAATGCCGATCGCACCGGCTTTATTGGTGGCGGGTCGCCGGTCGCTAATTCGACTCCCTTCGGACTTTACTACAGTTGGGACCGGCCGTATCCTCAGGAGGTGCTCGGCACCATCCCGAACACCAATCCCGCGTTCCGTAACGGCCAGTCCTACACGTTTCAGAGCGAGTCTGGCATAGGCGTCGCGCCTGCTCTGTACCAGTGGAGCGGAGGTCTGCAGCACGAACTCAAGGGCGGAATTCTTATCGAGGGCACGTACTTCGCCAACAACGGAAAGCACGGCGTCGACAGGATGCCACTGGGCGTTCTCGAACCGAAATACTGGGGACTGGGAGCCCTGCTGAACCGACCGCTGAACTCCCCGGAGGTTCGTGCGGCGGGCTTCTCCGCCCCGTACGCCGGCTTTAACGAATCGCTTCCGCTCTTCCGTGCGATTCGGCCCTATCCACAATTTGACGGACTAGTGGACAATGCCAACGCATGGACGTCGAGCACGTATCACGCATTTATTCTGAAAATGCAGAAACGGTTTTCGTCGGGTCTGACATTTTTGACGCACTTCACGGGATCGAAGAATCTGACCAGCTGGTCCTCAGCTTCTCCCAGCGCTCTTCCCCGAGACCCTTACAACCTGTCGCTGAGCAAGGGGCTCGCGCGCCGCGACGTGCCGCGCCGGTATGTGGCCACCTTCGCCTATGAGCTACCTTTCGGACCGGGGAAGCGCTTCGGCAGCACCAGCGGCCGGACAGGCAAAGTTTTGCTCTCAGGCTGGACGCTGTCCGGAACGCAGCAGTATTCCGGTGGGACGCCCGCCAACCTCAGCGGCACTCTGGGAATCGCCATACCTACCGTGGACACACGCGCCGACCGCGTTGCCGGGGTACCGGTGCGCAGCAAGATCGGTTGCGGAGAACTGGAGTTTGGAAATCCTGCAAAGAATTACATCTGGAACGCGGGTAATCCTGCTCAGGCAGCTCGATTTAACAGGCCGATTGCGTTCCAGTCTGCCGGAGACTACGGGTTCGGCAATGCTCCGTCAGTGGACCCGCAGGCACGGCAATGTGGAATGTGGGATGAGAATATCAGCCTGACGAAGATCTTTACAGTTCATGACTCGGTGCGCGTCCGCATCGGGATAGACGGGTACAACATGCTGAACCGGCACACCTGGATCACCATCGCTGAAGGCTCGGACAGCATTAACAGCGCCACTTTTGGGCAGATTCAACCCTACCAGGGGAGCATCGGCGTTACCGGCGGCGGGCCGAGGCAACTTCAGCTCAGCCTGAGAGTGGAGTTTTAACGTGTCAGCCGAACGTGCCGGTTCAGCCCGGGCACGTTCGGCAGTCTCACTGCTGCAGCTTACGTTTTCGGTACTCTCGGCTCGGCAAAGTCGACCGTAATCTTTTTCCCCAGAAGGAAGAATTTCCGCTCCGGGTGCCTCAGATGAGAATATGACCAATTACACCGATCATATAGCTGTGCCAGAGGAAGTTCCATGCGCCGAGGTTGACGATCTTGCCTCCGTCGACGGTCACTGTCGCCCAGGCAGCTTGTCTCGCAACTCTGTCCCGAGTTCCGGTTTCCATACACCGAGTCGCATCTGTTTTGCCGCCGACACCAGATCTCGGGAGAGCGCCAGAATTAGTCCACAGGTCAGTTCAGCCACGGACACGTCGAGCGTTCCGGGCGTATTGCTGCATAAGAGCCCTCTGGCAGTTGCGTTTTGCTTATCGATGCTGTCGTGTCCTGCTCCGATCTTTAGAGAAGAATTTCAGGAGATCACAGAACACAAAACCGATCTCCTCGGCCCGGGCAGGCCAGTGACAGCGGAACGGATGGGATATAACCTGTGATATCGGATGAGAAATGCTCTGCAGGTCATCATCATGGCATCCGTGCTGCTTTCGCTCTCCGCGCAAGCCGCCGACAAACGCGTGCTGTTCTTTTCCAAGGCATCGTCCTGGGAACAGAGCATTGTCCATCGCGATGGTGATCAGCTGAGCTTCATCGAGAAGCTGGTTCAGAAGATGGGGCAGGACCACCACATCGAATTCACGTTCAGCAAGGATGGCCGCATTTTTACGCCGGAGAACATTGCGAAGTTCGACGCGTTCTTCTTCTTCACCTCCGGCGACATGACCTTCGAGGAGAGGAACGGTCGAGGAGACAATTACCCGTTGATGACGCTGGAAGGCAAGAAAGCCTTCCTGGATGCGATACGGGCGGGCAAAGGCTTTATCGGCTGCAACACGGCGAATTACACCTTCATCGACCCGGTAAGTCCCGGGGAGAAGAAGGATCCGGAGAACATGTGGCGTTATACCCGCATGATCGGGAGCGGATATATGGGTCACAACGAAGTCCAGAAGGGCTATTTCAGCTACCTGGACCGCAAGTTTCCCGGCATGGAACACGTGCCTGAGAGCTACACACCCGTGGACCAGTGGTACGCCTTCAACCGGCTGGCGCCCGACATTCACGTCGTTATGGCGCTCGAATCAGGTAAGCTCACCGGCAATCTCTATGAACGGCCTGACTACCCGGTCGCATGGGCTCGGATGGAAGAAAAGGGCCGGGTCTTTTACACCACCATGGGCCACACGAAGGAAATCTGGGCGGACCCGATGTTCCAGCAAATGCTCCTCGGCGGGATTCGCTGGGCCACGGGGCTGGTGGACGCCGATGTGACTGCGAACATTGCCGCCGTCACTCCGCGGTACAACGACATTCCTGCCGGAGCGAGTAGGTTCATCCCGGCGAAAGCGCCTGGCGATAACGTGCATTTCCCTGGGTTCAAAGTGTGGCTCGATGAAAAGCCGCACCCACCTGCGAACAAGCGCGTCCTGTTCCTGAGCAAGTCCTCGGGATATGAGCACCCGTTCCTCTACCGGGACACCGCATGGCCCAGCCCGCTCGAGAAAGAGATGCTCCAGTTCGGCCACCAGAACAATATCGATTTCATCTTCACCAAGGATTCATCCATCTTCGCCACGGAGAAGCTGGACCAGTTCGACGCGTTCCTCTTTTACACCTCGGGGGAACTGACCAGCGTGGCGAGGACCGGTCCCGGCGACAACTACCCCGTCATGTCGACCGAAGCAAAACAAGCGTTTCTGCAGGCGGTTCGGAAAGGAACCGGATTCGTCGCTGTCCACAGCGCGCTCGACACGTTCCGGCAGGTCAAAGACGACCCGTATCGCCGGATGCTGGGCGCGGAGTTCGCGGGGAATGGCAAGGTTCAGACTGGCAGGGTGACTGCCACGGATCGGGCATTCCCCGGAATGGAAAAGGTGCCAGCGGAATTCTCGTCACGCGAAGAATGGTATGCATTTTCCGCCTTCAGCCCGGACCTCCACGTCATCCTTGCGCTCGACACCAGCGGGCTCAGCGGTGATTTATACGGCAGACCGAAATATCCGGTTGCGTGGGCCAGGATGGAGGGGAACGGCCGGGTGTATGCCACCAGCCTCGGGCACACCCCGGAGACATGGCGCGATCCGGCGTTCCGGGCAATGATCCTTGGCGCGCTGCGGTGGACGACCCACACCGTGGACTTCGCGGTGACGCCGAACGTATCCAGGGTTACGCCCGCAGCCACGCCCGGCGCCACTCGAAACTAACAGACTAAGCGGAAGCGGCCGACTCGGGCCGCGAACACGGCTGCGCGCGCGTGTTGAATCGCGAACCGGGCTCCCGAGGCCAGAAAAACGTTATCGAGCCCGAGGGCCACCATAGTGTAACCGCTCTCCATCGCGGCCTCGATGTTGTCCGGCTCGGGTTGCACGATGTGCATGCCGGCAGCCTTGCCATGAGCCTCACAGGAGCGCCGAAAGCGGGAGAGCGCGTCCGTCATTTCCGCGCATATCAGATCACCCGGTTTGCCGTACGATCCGCTGAGATCCAGCGGTCCGATGAAGGCGCCGTCGACGCCCTCAACTTCGAGAATCTCGTCGATGGAATCGATGCCGTCGCGATGCTCGATCTGCACCACCAGCGCGACCTCCGAGTTGGCTTCCCTCACGGAACGTTCGAAATCGAGACCGTGTGTGTTCGCGCGGCTGTAGCAAATCCACGCGCGCCGAGGGGCGGATACCTGGCCTGCTTAACGGCCTCGCGTGCGATCTCTGGTGAGTTCACCATCGGGATGATCAGGCCACGGACACCTGCATCGAGAGTCCGTTTGATCCAGATGGTGTCGGCAAACGGAAGGCGTGCGACAGCCACAGCGCCGGCCGCTTCCACCGCGCGAAAGATGCCTGCCATCGTCTCCAGGTCGATGGCTCCGTGCTCCAGATCCACGCAGATCCAGTCAAAGCCCAGACGGCCAAAGATCTCCGCGGGAGTGTGATGCCCTATCTGCATCCAGGCGCCAAAGGTGGGGGTGCGGTCCAGAAGCGCTTTCCGAACTGGATTGTTCATGAGCTTTCCCTGAAATTACCAACGGCCTCCGATGTCCTCAGACAGCGATCGTAGATGCGCAGGCTCGCCAATTGTCCGTACAGGACGGGGGCGAGTCGTACTTTTGAATTCGCATTTACGTCGCGCAGCCCGGACGGGAAGCGGCCCCAGCCGAAGTCCCGCACTGCGCCGCCGTCATTCAGGATTCCGTCCACCATCCAGGTGATGATTCGTGGACCGCTGTCCACCGAGACGGTGATGTGTTGCCACGCCCCCACCCGAAGCGTTCCAGGATGGGTGCCCGGATCAGAGTCCCACGCCGCCTTCGTCGAGCCGTCGTTCAGGATTAGTTGCAGCGTGAATCGGTCCGTGGTGGTGATCGCAATGCCACGCCCGGAAGCGTCGCGGGCATCCAGCACCGTCTGCCCTGGCGAAAGTTCTCGCAACCGCAGGTGCAAATCGAGTGTGAAACCGCCTCCGTCTGCCAGCGTTGGCAGGCGCGGCATATCGACCTCTCCTGGCCCCTTTGCCTCGAGCACGAGGCCTTTGCGTGTGAGCGTACGGTTCTCGTGCTGAGCCCACAGGCCGTCGAGCAGAGTCCGGTCGATCTCGTGCACTCTGGCTATCGTCTTCTGCGTCTCGGTTACGAAGAAGCGCTCCCCATCCTCCACGAAATCCGGATAACTCATGCGCGTATCGGGATTGTCGTCGTACAGCAGGATCTCGGGTTCGGACCAGTGAATGAAGCCGTTGCGCTCAACGCCTCCGCAGACCCACGCCGGATTGCGGTTGAAGTAGTAATCCCACCTCGCGTTGTGAACCGCTTCGCCGCCGTGGTTGTGGTACCACAGCAGGAACCTGCCGCTGGAAAACTTCTTCACGAAATTCGCCGCGCGCGAGTGCTTGATTCGGCGGCCGCCTGGCGTGTACGTGGCGTACTGTGGAGGAGTCCACGTGTGACCGCCGTCGCGGCTGTACGCGTGGCAGTTGTAGCCGTCGATGGTGCGGTACGTGGCGTACAACGATCCGTCACTCAGCGCAACCGGATTGGCCTCGTCTGAGACCGGCCCTTTGGGAGCACGCAGTCCCTCGTCGCCATCGGGCAGCAGTTCCCACTTGATCTTCGCGGGGTCTCGCTCCGTCAGCAGGTTGTCGCTCCGCAGAAAGCAGCCTTGCGATTCGACCATCGAGCCAGGGTTGCCCCACTTGCCGACCTTTGCGAAGCCGATCCACACCTTGCCGCGGTCGATGATCGGCTTGCCGACGCCCCAGAAGAAGAGCACCTTGCCGCCGTACAGGTTCTCGCGGTCGATGCGCATGAGTCGCATCGGAATGTAATAGCGCTGCGACGACCACGTGGCGCCGTTGTCGTCGGAGTACTTGAACGCATAATGGCCGAGCGTATCCACGCGCTTCGCATTGGCCGGTGAATTCGAGCCCTCCACCAGGCGGAGATTTTCCTTGTTGTACGTGTAGAACACGTAAACCCGGCCGGAGGGCGTGATCAGCGGCATCACCCACGAAGCTTCGGGACCATGGGCCGGCTCGATGTCGTTGAGCGGGGCCCACGTCTTGCCTTTGTCGCGGCTGACGGTGGACACGATGTGCTGCCCTGGTTCGCCTTCCACGCCCTTACCTGTGGTCAGCACACACAGCCATGAACCGTCGCGGGTCATTACGATGTACGGCTGGTCCACGTAGCCCTCTTTGGGCAGAGGCACACCATTACGGATATTGCGCCAGTCCGCACCCGTGGCTGGAGTTTGTGCAGCGAGCGTCCCCATCAGAGGCAGGCCCGCGACGAAGTCACGACGTTGCATAGTCACTTCTGATATCTCACTTAAAGATCCGCTCTGTCAAGCTTGTTTTGAATCTGAGATATCAGAGTACAATCACAGCGTGAGCATTTCCGCCCTCGAAGCACGCCGCGGACACCTGCTGGCAGGACGCAGCATCAAACCGTCACCGGGACCGCGCCCCCGCTTCCGCGACTGCGACCAGGAAGCCCGGGCGCTCGACATGAACGGCCAGTGCGCGAAGGTGAAAGTTCCCGTCTGCAACGTGGGTGGCTGGTAGGATACGTTCGTCCAGGGAAACGTCGACATGTTCGAGGGTCTCCAGAACCACGGGGGCGCGGGTGCAAGAGGGAAGCAGAAGCTGGAAGTAAATGTCAGCGGGCACCCGTGGCTGCCGTCCTACCTTGTGAACGTCCGGCACCTGTCGCTGCAGCAGGCCGGAGCCTCTGCCGTGGTTCCGTACCTCACCTTCACGCTGGGCGAACCCATCGGCGGCTGGGATTGCGGACCGGCTGGTTGCCATTGGCTGGGACGAAGTGTTCAGTCGCAAGCTGGTGAATCCCTCTTCTGTCTCACCAGCCTGATGCTGATTCCCGCGGCTCTCAATCGGTGTTCTGAACTTCGCGGGCAATCTGTCCGGTGTCGCCTCGCCGCTGGTAAACAGGCGTCATCATCGCGCAAACAGGATCTTACTTCCCTGCTTTCATTGTGGCGGTTGTGATATTGCTCGCCGCCGTTCCTGTTTACTGGCTAATGGTGAAAGCGCCCCCGGCGCACTGAGATACCAGTAATGGTCAGGATGGCAACGGCGCAGGGTTAGACTGAGAAGGCAGATATGAGTACGTTTCAAGGGAACCTGACCGAGCACGCCTACCTGCTGATCCGGGACCGCATACTGAGCGGGCAGCTGTCGTTTGGAGCCAGCCTGTCCAGGCGGGAACTGGCGGACCAGCTCGGGATCAGCATCGTCCCCGTCGGCGATGCTCTGCAGCGACTCGAAGGCGACGGCCTGGTGGAGAGTCGCCCCCGTGTCGGCACCCGCGTCCGAATCCCGACCCCGAGTTCCGTGCGCGGTCAGTACATCCTGAGGGAAGCACTCGAATCGCAGGCTGCGCGCATCTTCGCAGAGAAGGCGAGTCCGGCCGAGCGCGAGGAACTGAAGCGACTGGCGCGCCAACTCGATGAAAAGTACGCGCAGCTGGCCGAAAGAGTGGAAGCCAGCCGGGAACGCATGTTCGAGATCCATCGGTTCCATATGCGCTTCCACATGCGTCTGGCCGAGTGCACGGGATGCGAAGAGCTTTGCCAGGCTGTCGAGAAGAATCAGGTGCTGGTCTTCAACTGGCTGTACGACACGGCCATCGGTGACCAGTTGCCTCCGCCGGGCTGGCACGCGGAGTTGGCCGAGGGTGTGTCGCAGAGCAATCCGGAACTGGCCGACGCGGCGATGCGGAAGCATACGCGCTATCGGATGGACGAAGTGCTGCAGCGCATGGAGCCGTACTTCGGATGGTCGGAAACTCGTTTGGCGGTTTTCCCCAAACGGGCTCGTAAGGCAAAAAAGAAGGCGGTAAAGAAGCGGGCCGTCGCGGCCAGAAAAACAGCCCGAAAGTAGCGTTCGCCTAAGACTGGGAGTACTCCCGAGAGATGACCGCAAACACCAATGCTGGTTTTGGCGGCGCCATGCCTGGGGGTTGCCGTTACCGACGCTCAGTATCGAAAAGCGGAACGCATCTTTGCCGAGCGGAATCGCTCCGCTGTATCTGCGTGCCGTCCGATGAGGCAACGCTCGCCCAGGCCATCCGCCATATCGGAGCCTCGCATGCTGTGCTGGGCATGGAGCGCTACACCGGTCCGCTCTACGCCACACTGCCCGGCGGCGGGGTCCTTGACCGTTTCGGAGTCGGTCACGACGGCGTCGGCAAGGTGCAGGCGTCGGCGGCTTGAATTTTCTCCACGAACACTCCGGGAGTCCTCGACGTTTCCGTCGCCGAGACCACGGCGATGCTTCTGCTGGCGGCCGCGCGACGGTTGCCTCGTGTGTTCGAGGCAGCCATGGATGGCACCTGGACGACCACGCCGGGGCGGGAACTCACCGGCAAGAGGCTCGCCATCATTGGCTGCGGCCGGATTGGAGCTGCCGTCGCGCGAATCGCCGCGTTTGGTTTCGGCATGCGCGTCACCGGCTGCCGCAGGTCACTGGACGACGCCGACAGCCTGCGCGCCGACTTCGGCATCGAACGCCTCACCACTGATTTCGCCGACGCAGTGGATGGAGCCGATTTCGTCAGCCTGCATATTCCGTCCATTCCATCCACCGCCCACTACCTGGGCTCGAAGCGGCATCGGCATGCTGGCTCCGCATGCATGGCCGATCAACACCGCACGGGGCGCTGTGGTGGACGAGATGGCCATGTAATGACGCGCTTGCATCGCGGCGCATCGCTCGACGTGTTCGAACGCGAGCCGTACGTGCCTGCGGACCGGGCTCGGGATCTGCGCGCTCTGGACAACGTGGTGCTCACCGCATATCGGCAGCAACATGGTGGAAGCGAATGGCCGCATGGCCGCACGCACGCTCCAAAACATCGAGTTTGCCGAGGCGGGAAACTGGCGCACAATGGATTTGTTGAATCCTGAGGTGATCGGCTAAATTCGCGGCTTGCCGTCTTGTGATATCTCAGCATATAATAGCCGGGAAAGCTCATGCCAAATTTCAGCAACGCGCCAACACGCAGGAGCGTGCTCTCCATTTCGGCCGCCGCAGCCCTCTCCTCTACCGCAGCCGTCCAGGCGCAGGTTCCCCAAATCACCGATGTGCGCGCGCACCTGCGCATCGAGATGGCTCGCAGCAAGCCTGACTACGTGTGTTACATGCCTGGCCACTGGGATGGATCCACCCATGACGGGCTCAACGAGCATTTCCTGGTCTTCGATGGCCCGGACCGTTCCTTCATGGCCGTGTGGACGCAGTCCGATATTGGATCGGGCCTGCCGACCACCGGACAGAAGAACCGTATCATGTTCTCGCGGTCCGACGACGACGGCGTGACGTGGGCTCCGCCCATGCACATCGCGGGACCGAAGACGCACACTGACCCCGAGTTCATGTCCAGCTGGGCCTTCCCGATGGTGTCGAAGCGTGGACGCATCTATGTCGTCTACAACCAGAACATCGGCAACCGGGGATGGGTGGAGATGCACACCGGCAAGATGGCCGGCATCTGTAGCGACGACAACGGACGCACCTGGTCGAAGCCGCAGTTCATTCCCATGCCTGAGAGTCAGTACGACGATCCGGAAGGCAAGATCCCTGCCGAATGGATCGTCTGGCAGACTCCGATGCGTGACCGCAGCGGCGGCTTCCTTGTGGGCTACACGCACTGGCTCAACCCCGCCCGATGCCGTATGAAGAAGGTGGAAGCGTGGACACAGCATGAGTCCGTTGTCGAGTTCATGCGTTTCACAAACGTGGATGCCCATCCTGAGACCGCAGCGCTGAAAGTGCGCTACTCGGGCTGGGGCGAGAAGGCTCTCCGCGCGCCGTATTATCGGGATCCGTTAATGACAGTCGCGCAGGAGCCGAGCATCGTCCGGCTCCCCGACCAACGTTTGTTCTGCGTGATGCGCAGCAACAGCGGATACATCTGGTACAGCGTGTCGGGCGATGACGGGGAGAACTGGTGCTCTCCGCGGCCCCTGCTTCGCAAGGACTTCGGCACGCCCATTCTCCAGCCCGTCTCCTGTTCCCCGCTCTACCAGTTGAGCGATGGTCGCTACGTACTGTTGCATCATGAGAACCGCGGCGGCTACACCGAGAAGCCCGAGGGCACATGGGGACCAAGGCGGCCCGCCTTCATCGCGCTGGCCGAATTCCGTCCTAAAGCCGATCAGCCGTTGTGGTTCAGCGCCTCGAAGCAGCTGATGGACAACGGCGACGCCGGAGTGGACGGCAACCCGGCCAGCAAGCAGAAGAACATCGGCGTCTACACCAGTTTCAGCACACGCAAGGGCAACAACGTTCTGTGGCATCCAGAGCGGAAGTTCTTCCTGCTCGGAAAAAAGATCACTCCCGAATTCCTCTCAGACCTGAAGGTTCCCCGATGAAAATGGATCGACGAAGCTTCGCGAAAATCGCGGCGGCAGCCGCTGCGGCAGCGCCTGTCACGGCCGCTCCCACGATTCACCCGGACTATGATCAGCGACTCCGGCCGCAGTTTCACTTCTCGCCGAAGAAGGGCTGGACCAACGACCCCAACGGACTCGTGTTGTACAAAGGCGAGTACCACCTGTTTTTCCAGCACAACCCCTTCGACGTGAAGTGGGGGAATATGACGTGGGGCCACGCCATCAGCAAGGACCTGGTGCACTGGAAGCAGATGGAGCAGCATGCCCTGTCCCCGGACAACACGGGCACTATGTTCTCGGGTTCCGCCGTGGTGGACTGGGACAATACCGCAGGCCTTCAGAAGGGCGACGAGAAGACCATCGTTCTGCTCTACACCGCCGCGGGCGGCACGAGTCCGGAATCGAAAGGCCAGCCCTACACGCAGTGCATGGCGTACAGCACGGACCGTGGACGCACGTTCACCAAGTACGCCGGCAATCCCGTCCTGCCGAACGTCGTCAAAGAGAATCGCGATCCGAAGGTAGTCTGGCATGCGCCCACCCGCCGCTGGATCATGACTCTGTTCCTCGACGGCACTACGTTCGCGTTCTTCTCCTCTCCCGATCTGAAAAAGTGGACGCTGCTGCAGGAAATCAGCGTCCCGAAAACGGGCGAGTGCCCCGACTTCTTCGAAATGCCGGTGGAGAATGAGCCCGGCGTTACCAGGTGGATTTGGACCGGCGCCAACGGCAACTACCTGGTCGGCACATTCGACGGAAAGCGTTTCATGCCGGAGGTAATGACGCAGTCCGTTCATTCCGGCACGAACTACTACGCGGTGCAGACCTACAGCGATCTGCCAGGTAACCGGCGCGTGCAGATGGCGTGGATGAACTTTGGTCAGTATCCGGGCATGCCGTTCAATCAGCAGATGAGCTGCCCGTATGAGTTCAGGCTCCGGAAGTACGCATATCACTCGTACCGGATTTTCGCCACCCCAGTTGCCGAGATCGACGCTCTGCGCGAGACGCCCAAATCATGGAAGGACGTCGTCGTGAAACCGGGAGAGAATCCGCTGAGCGGTGTGAAGGGAGATTGCCTCGACATCGTTGCCGAGATCGAACCGGGGACGGCGAAGGAACTGGGATTTCGAGTGCGCGGCCGCACCGTCAACTACCTGGTCCGCCCCCGCGAGCGCGACAACCTGCTCGCCAGCGAGAAGCTGAGCACGAACCTCGGCCTCCGGGATAAGAAGCTGAGCCTGCGCATTCTCGTCGACAGGGCTTCCGTCGAGGTCTTCGGTAACGACGGCGAAGCCGTGATACCGGCGTGCTTCCTGCCAAAAGACGATAACCTCGACATCGAATTCTACACGGTTGGAGGCGAGGCGAAGATCGTCTCGCTGAACATTTATCCCATGCGATCCATCTGGAGCTGACACACCACAAGGCTCCGGCGTTGCCTTGAAATATCTCTTGACTCGCCCTCCAACTACTGATATATCAACATGCATCAGTAGTTTTAAAGAGGGGGGGGAAAGAACCCCCCCATGTTTAGACGTTGCGCTCCCATCCTTCTCTGCGCCGGCCTTTTCGTTCCGGCCTGGGGACAAAACTCCACAGCTCGTCTGACCGGCCGCGTCGCAGACGCTTCCGGTGCAACCATTCCAAATGCCCGGATCACGCTGACGAACTCGGAAACGGGAGCGCGTCTCGAATGCGCCACCGTCGAGTCCGGCTCATGCGTCGTTTCCTTCATCAGGCCTGGCGTTTACGATGTCACCGTGGAAGCTCAGGGCTTCCGCCGACTGGTGCGGACCACCACTTTCGAAACGGGTTCCAGTATCCATGGCGGTCCGCTCGGCGATGCAACCAGGCCGGAGCCGCCGTGCTCACCCACTTGCTCCACTGCGCCTCGCCGCCGCCTGAACATCGGCACGTCGCTTGTCCGTGCGGCTTGTGTGCGCTCCAGTGCCTGACACTGGCTCTTTTCATCGCAGCACAACACCAGCGTCTTTTCCGGCGGATTCAGATACAAACCAATCACGTCCCAGAACTTGCGCTCGAAATCCGGGTCCCGGCTCAGCTTGAATGTTCGGGTCAGGTGAGGTTTGAGATCATTCTGCTTCCATAGCCGGTGCACGCTGTCGGGCGAGATCCCCACATGCCTGGCCATGGTCCGCACACTCCATCGCCGACGGCCCTTCGGAGGCTGCGTCACCCCGCTCACCACCTGCTGGATCTTCTCGACCGGCAATGACGGCTTACGGCCTCGTCCCCCCTTATCCTTCAGCCCCTCCAGGCCTTGCTGCTCAAAACGCCGCGACCACCGCGCTTGCCTTCAGCCCGCAACAGAATAATCCGAGCCCGGAGAGTGTCTGCAACCCTTTTCTCGGACACCACACTAGCGCATCCTGATGACTGCGACGCGCAGACAGATGCTGGCGGCCGCGGCTGGACTGACCATCGCCCCGCCCGCGACCCTTGCGGCAGAGCGCGCCGATGCCATACATGCGGAGATGTGGCGGCGCTTCATCGCCTGCCGCTGGTTCACGCTGTATGACTACGCGGGCCTGCGAGGCGAAGTGATCCTGCCGACGCGCGAAGACTGCGACGCTGCATCGGCCGAACGCGCTGTCGTGGTGGGCTCCGATTGAGAACGGCGCATTCTTCGGCGGACTATACCTGGAAGCGCTGGTGCGGCGCTCGCAGCGGACCCGATCGGCTGTGGCGCGCGAGGAAGCGCGGAAGGTCGCGGGAGGGCTGCTTCGACTCGCTTCGGCCGGCTCGACGCCTGGGTTCGTGGCGCGCCGTGCAGTTGCGGACGGGAAGACGCACTACGCTGCAGGCTCGGACGACCAGACCTTCCCGTGGTTCTACGGCCTGTGGCATTACGCGCGCAGCCCCTAAGCCCGGCGCGAGGGAGAAGCAGGCCATTGTCAGCAGCCGCTGAAGACGGCGAGCGCAATCCGTGACCTGGGCTGGCGCATGCCGTGTGACCGGAGCTTTGGCACGCGAGGCGAATAGACCGGAGACAACTTCATCCATGCTGCGCGTCTGCTGTTCGTACTTCGCGCCGTACACGACCTTACCGGAGATCGCGAATGGCTCCTGGCGCGAAGCGACTGGAATTCTGCGCCCGTGGCGCCAGCTGTGAGCCGCCGGGCAGCAAGGATCGCTATCCCGACAATCCACCGTTCTGGACATCCGCAGGTTCGCAGGCCGCCATGCGCACTCTGTTCGACCTGGAAGACTCCGCCGAGTTCAGTCCGGCCTTTAAACAAGGCCTGAACGCAAACGCGACGGGCGCCGCGGAGCACATTGGACTGTATCGTTCATTCGACAACAAACGACTCATCGTCGTTTGAATTCGACTGGCGCTTTCTGAACGAATTCTGGGAACCTCAGGCCACGCGTCGCGGTGTTTCGCTTCGACGGTCGAGTGTCCGCGGTCTCCAATGTGTGCCGGCATCAGAACGGACCCCCTGGAGAAGGACGCATCGTCGACGGGTGCATCACGTGCCCGTGGCACGGGTATCAGTATTTGCCCGACACCGGCGTGTCTCCGCCGCCCTTCGACGACCGCGTGCCAGTCTACCGAACGCGCCTCGTGGACGGCCGCGTGTTCGTGCATCCGCAGGATCAGCCATGAACGACGAATTCTATATCGGTTACGCAGACCGGGCTCCCGCGGGCCTGGCACGCTTCGTCCGACGCGTGGTGATCGCGGTTGCCGGATTTACGCTCGCGATATGCGTGGCGCTGCTCACGTGGCAGTCGAGGTTTCCGCAGAAGCTCTTCGAGTACGGTATAACGAAGTCATGGACTGGTGCGATCGTGGCGGCGCCGTATCCAACGCTGATCGGTCCAGACGGCGCGAACTACCTGCTGGTGGCGCCAGGCAAGCATGGCTTTGAGCCGGGCGATCTTGCGGGACAGTCGGTGCGGCTGGAGGGCACTCTGATTCAGTTCGGTCCAAACCGAATGCTCGAGGTGGCCTCGCCGCCCCAACCGCTGGGACCGGCGCTCCGGAACTTCGCTTCGACACACGAGGTGCTGGGTCCGGCGACGCTGCGCGGCGAGATCGTGGACACCAAGTGTCACTTCGGAGTAATGCAGCCGGGACAGGTCAAAGTGCACCGGTCCTGCGCGGCGCGTTGCATTGCCGGCGGCATTCCCCCAGGGCTGCTCGTTCAGGAATCCGACGGGAGCAGCCGCGTGGTGCTGCTGACGCGCGCCGATGGCTCGCGAGTGAATGGCTCGTCACTCCTTCGCATTGTGGGCGAGCCTGTAACGCTGTCCGGCACTCTGGTCCGCACTCCGGCGGGCCTGGTGCTGCAAACCAACTTTTGAGGAATAGCCGGTCGTGGAAGATCATGGCGAACTCCTCGCGCTCGCTATCGTGGTACTGCTATGTTCGTCCGGAGTTCTCTTTCTGCACCGCAACGAACTGCCCGCGCGATTTCCGCCGCGATAGTTGTGCTCGTCGGCGTGGCGGCGAGCCCGGTACTGGCGCAGTCCGCTGCTGCTCCGGATCACTTCATTCAAGTCGCCCGTGAAGTTCGGGACGCCTCGTTTCCCGAGCTCGCGGGCGTTCGTGTCTCATACCACGTGCTGCACTCCACCACCGACTTCTTCCGCAGCCGACCCGGCCTGCGTGGGTATGTCGTCTCAATCAGCGACAACCCCGTGCTCGCTACAGCTCCTGCGGAAGCAGTGAGGGCAATCCTCGCCCATGAGTTCGAGCACATCTGCTGGTACCGGTTCACGCCGAAGTGGAGGCTGGTGGGCTTGCTGAGGCTGATGTGGACCGCGGGCCAGAGCCGTTGGGAACGGGACACAGATCGCCGCACTGTACCGGGCGTGGCCAAAGTCGGGCGGCAATCTTGAAATAATGGAACAACATTCTGCTTAAACCCACTGTAATAGTTGATAACGAGGGTCGGCGTGGCTTCCATGTGCTCAGTCGAGTTTATCAAGGACAAGGGGCGTTCGCCTTCTTATATGCGAACGCTACGGCGAATCGGCTGGAAAGGGAAGTATTGAGGACAGTCTTCAATCCAAGCTCCGCCCCGACCCGGACGAACAGTCAGAGTAATGGGCAAGAAGCGCAGGAGTCAATTCTGGCCGAGCCCTGGAAGGAGACACCGATTTGCGACCTCAGCAAGAGAGCGCTGCGTTCGCACGGGCACCTTCGCAAGGGAATTGTGAGGCAGGTTTGGAGGCAGAACGTATCAGGATAACCCGCCCGGGTGGAACGGCCCGTCTTGAGGCGGACGGGCTGTTCCACTCGAACTGGAAACAAGTCTCTAGGCCGTGCGGGCGGCTTCGGACTTGTCGCCGCCCGTGATCGCGGCCTGAGCGGCAGCAAGACGGGCAATCGGAACGCGATAGGGAGAGCACGACACGTAGTTCATGCCAACGCGGTAGCAGAATTCCACCGAGCTGGGTTCGCCACCGTGCTCGCCGCAGATGCCGATTTCGAGGTCGGGGCGCGTACCGCGGCCACCCTCTACGGCAATCCTGATGAGCTTGCCGACGCCTTCCTGATCGAGGACGCCGAACGGATCGTTCTTAAAGATCTTCTTGTCCATGTATTCCTGCGAGAACTTCGTATAGTCGTCGCGGGACAGGCCCATAGCGGTCTGCGTGAGATCGTTGGTACCGAAGCTGAAGAATTCAGCCTCGCGAGCGATCTGATCGGCGAGGAGAGCGGCGCGCGGGATCTCGATCATGGTGCCGATGAGGTAGTGCTGGTCCTGCATTCCGGCCTTCTCGAGAACTTCTTCCGCGACGCGCTTGACGATTGCCTTCTGGTGCTCGAGCTCCTGGACGGAGCTGATCAGCGGGATCATGACTTCCGGGATTACCTTCTTGCCCTTCTTCGCAACCAGAACGACGGCTTCGAAGATGGCGCGCGCCTGCATTTCCGTGATCTCGGGATAGGTGATTCCGAGACGGCAGCCGCGGTGGCCGAGCATGGGGTTGAACTCATGGAGCGATTCCACGCGGTGCAGCAGGCCGGGCAGAACCTTCTTCAGGTCACCGACGCCCTTAATGTTGAAGTTGGCGTAGCGGGCCACCATCTCCTTCTTGGTTTTGGTGTCGGCGTGGGGCAGCCTGGCGAGGTCGACCATCAGCTCTTCGCGCTTCGGCACGAATTCATGCAGCGGCGGATCGAGCGTACGGATGACGACGGGGAAGCCGTCCATGGACTCGAAGAGACCGGCGAAGTCCTTGCGCTGCATGGGGAGCAGTTTGGCGAGGGCTTTGCGGCGATCCTTTTCGTTGTCGGTGAGGATCATCTGCTGGACCAGCGGCAGACGGTCTTCGGCGAAGAACATGTGCTCTGTGCGGCAGAGGCCGATACCTTCGGCGCCGAACGCACGGGCGACCTTGGCATCGCGCGGGATGTCGGCGTTGGCGCGAACACCGAAGCTGCCACGGAAAACGTCAGCCATCTTCATAAATTTTGCGAAGGCGGGCGAGTTCGGATCGGGATCCTGGGTCTGCGCCTGACCGAGATAAACGTCACCAGTGGTGCCGTTCATCGAAACCCAGTCGCCTTCCTTGATGGTGATAGTCTTGCCGTCGACTTTGACGGTGGCGGTTGCCGCGCGGGCGTTGATAGAGATGGCGCCGCAACCGACGACGCAGGGACGACCCATACCGCGGGCCACGACAGCGGCGTGGGAGGACTTGCCACCGACGGCAGTGAGGATGCCCTTTGCGGCGTCCATACCATGGATGTCGTCCGGGGTGGTTTCCTGACGGATGAGGATGACGGGCGACTTCGCCGACATCTCAACGGCCTTTTCGGAGGTGAACGCGAGGCGTCCGACCGAGGCGCCGGGAGACGCATCGATGCCCCTGGCGAGCTTCACGAGCTTCTTGAGGCTGCCGGTGTTGAAGACCGGGTGGAGGAGCTGATCGAGCTGTGACGGCGCCACGCGGAGGACGGCCGTCTTCTCGTCGATGAGACCTTCCTCAAACATTTCGACCGCAACGCGAACGGCGGCTGGGCCGGTGCGCTTGCCGTTGCGGGTCTGCAGCATGTAGAGCGTGCCGTCTTCGACGGTGAACTCGAAGTCCTGCATGTCTTTGTAGGCATGTTCGAGCTTTGAGGTGATTTCGAAGAGCTGGTTGTAGACGTCTTCGTTCCAGTCCTTGAGCTCGCTGATAGGGGATGGGGTGCGGATACCGGCCACCACGTCTTCGCCCTGCGCGTTTACCAGGAACTCGCCGTAGAAGACCTTCTCGCCGGAACCGGGGTCACGGGTGAAGCCGACGCCTGTGGCGGACGTGTCGCCCATGTTGCCGAACACCATCGCCTGAACGCTGCAGGCGGTGCCGATGCTGTCGTCGATCTTCTCCATCTTGCGATAGTAAGAAGCCTTCGGCGCCCACCAGGACATGAAGACGGCGTCGCGGGACATGACGAGCTGTTCCTTCGGATCCTGCGGGAACTCGCGTTTGGCGTACTTGCGGACGATCTTTTTGTAATCGTCGATGATGGCCTTGAGGTCCTTCGCGCTCAGGTCGGTGTCGAGCTTGACCTTTGCTTTGGCCTTGCGGGCGTCGAAGACTTCATCGAAATGCTCCATCTCGATTCCCATCGAGACTTCGCCGAACATCTGGATGAAGCGGCGGTAGCAATCGTACGCGAAGCGGGGGTTGTCGGTTTTCGCAGCCAGGCCCTCGGTGGTTGCATCGTTCAGGCCGAGGTTGAGGATGGTGTTCATCATGCCCGGCATCGAGAATTTCGCACCGGACCGCACGCTGAGCAGCAGCGGGTCAGAGGCGTCGCCGAGCTTTTTGCCGGTGAGTTTTTCAACTTTCGCGACGCATTCCCAGATCTGCTTGTCCACTTCGGGGGGCACGGTCTGGTTATTCTCGAAAAAGACATTGCACACGTCGGTAGCGATCGTGAAGCCCGGAGGAACAGGCACGCCAGCCTTGCTCATCTCCGCGAGGTTGGCACCCTTGCCACCCAGCTTGTCCTTCATGTCCTTGTCGCCGTCGGCCGTGCCGCCGCCGAACATGTAGACGTATTTCGTTGCTGCCATCAGGCGTCTCCTTGCACTCTCTTACTGCTGCGTAGTTACGACGATTTCGGAAAAATCGGCTATCGTCGAAAACTCGGATAACAGGCTGCTCAGAAGAGTCAGCCGGTTGCGCCGGACGCGCTCATCGGGAGCGTTGACCAGCACTTTATTGAAAAAGTCATCTACCGCGGGTCGCATGCTGGCGATGATTGCCAGTGCTTCCGAGTAGGGCTTGCCTGCGATCCGCTGCTTTGTCTCGACGCGTGCGGCGGCGAGTTCGGCTTCCGGACCGGCTTCGAGCAACGCCGGATCGACGTCTCCCGTTGCCTTAAATTCGGCCTGCTTCAAAATGTTCTGAATTCGTTTGAAACTCGCGGCGAGCGGTTCGAAATCTTCCGTCGGGCGAACCTGACGGATGGCTTCGAGGCGCAGCGAGACGTCGACCAGATCGTCGGCGCCGGTGGCGAGCACGGCATTCACTTCGTCGTACTTGTAGCCGTGGACGTCGCGGAAGTAGTAGCGGACGCGGTCGAGGAGGAACTCGCGGAGCTGCGGGTTTCCGCCTGCGAGCATGGTGAGGCTGAGGCGAAGGCCGCCTTCGACGATGATCTTTACGGCGCCCTGTGCGGCGCGGCGGAGGGCGAACGGGTCCTTCGATCCGCTGGGGATCAGGCCGATGTCGAAGCAGCCGCGGAGGGTGTCGATCTTGTCGGCGAGCGATACGATTTGGCCGGTTATGGAGGCGGGGATGCTGTCCTCCATGCTGACGGGCCTGTAGTGCTCGTAGACACCGCGCCAGACGGGCTCGGGCTCACCCTGCTCGCGGGCGTAGAGTCCGCCGACCACACCCTGGAGCTCGGTGAATTCCTTCACCATTTCGGTGGGCAGGTCGCACTTGGCGAGCTCGGCCGCACGGGCCGCGGAGGTCGTGTCGGCTTTGAGGGCGGCGGCTAATTCCTTTGCTAATGCGATATTTCGCTGCGTCTTTTCGTAGTAATTCCCGAGCTTTGCCTGGAATGTCACGTTCTTTAAGTCTTCGAGGCGGTCGGCGAGGGGGCGCTTCAGGTCGACATTCCAGAAGAAGCGGCCGTCGTTGAAGCGGGCCTTGAGGACACGCTCATTGCCGCGCTGCACCAGGCCGTCGGGATCGGAGCCAATGTTCATGACGGCGACGAACTCGGGCTTCAGTTTGCCGCCTTCGCCGGGGATGGCGAAGTAGCGCTGGTGGTGGCGCATCACGGTCGACAGGATTTCGGCGGGGAGTTCGAGGAACGCCGGGTCGAAGGTGCCTGTGATGGGGGTCGGGTATTCGGTGAGGTAGGCGAGGGTGTGGATGAGCTCTTCGTCTCGCGTTGCGCCCGCGGCTTCCACGGCGGCGGCGATACGCTCGATGCGCTTCTGCGCGTCGAGGATGACGAAGTTGGATTCGAGCGTGGATTCGTAGGTGGCGTGGGTGACGGGCAGGCTCGGCTTGCCCAGGATTCGATGGCCGCTGGTGGTGTTACCAGAGGCTACGCCCGCAAACTCGAACGGAACGACGGTGTCGTTGAGCAGGGCGACGATCCAGCGGATGGGGCGGATGAAGCGCGGTCCACCTTTGCCGGTCCAGTACATCGTTTTGGGGAAGTAGATCTTGCCCACGAAAGCGGCGAGTGATTCGGCGAGCACGTCGGCGGTCTTGCGGCCGGGGACGTGCTTCTCGAACGTCCAGTAGTTGCCCTTGGCGGTCGGCACCTTCTTCAGGTCGGCGAGGGCGACGCCCTGCTTCTTTGCAAAGCCGGCGACCGCCCCTTCATTGGCTGAGGCCGGGGGGCCGGAGACGGTTACGGTCTGATCGGGCTGGGCTTCGAGGAGGCCTTCCGCGCGGAGCACGAGGCGGCGCGGCGTGGCGTCAACGCTGGTGACGGTGCCGCCGAGGCGGTGCTCGGTGAGGATGGCAGTGAACAGCTCGCGCATGTTGTCGAGCGCGGGCACGATCATCCAGTCGGGGACTTCTTCGACTCCGATTTCGAGGAGGAACGGGAGGCTCATGCGGCGGCTCCTTCTTTGGGGATCGCCGGGTAGTTCTGCTGCATCCAGGCGTGCGCAACTCCGACGGCGAGCTTACGAACTCGCGCGATGATGCCCACACGTTCTGTCACGCTGATGGCGCCGCGTGCGTCGAGCAGGTTGAAGGTGTTGGAGCACTTCAGCACGTATTCGTATGTCGCGAGAAGCGGGAAGCGCTTCTTCTCCTCGTACTTCACGAAGAGGTCGAGGAGGCGCTGGGCTTCACCTTCGAAGATGTCGAACATCTTCCAGAGGGTCGGGACGTCGGCTAATTCGAAGTTGTAGACCGAGCCCTGCAGCTCGTCGGCGAGGCGCACCTCTTCATAGGTGAAGGTGGGGGCCCACTGGATTTCGTAGATGCTTTCGACGCCCTGCAGGAAGGCGACCAGGCGCTCGAGGCCGTAGGTGATTTCGGCGGGGACGAGGTCGAGGTCGACGCCACCGCACTGCTGGAAGTAGGTGAACTGTGTGATCTCGAGGCCGTCGAGCATCACTTGCCAGCCGACGCCCCATGCGCCGAGCGTAGGCGATTCCCAGTTGTCCTCTTCGAACTTGATGTCGTGCTTGCGGAGGTCGATGCCAATGGCTCCGAGGCTCTGCAGGTAGAGGTCGAGGATGTTGTCCGGGGATGGCTTGAGGATGACCTGCAGCTGCTGGTGTTTGTAGAGCCGGTTAGGGTTCTCGCCGTATCGGCCGTCGGCGGGGCGGCGGCTGGGCTGGACGTAGGCGACTCGGTAAGGGTCAGGGCCGAGGACCCGGAGGAAGGTTTCCGGGCACATGGTCCCGGCGCCGACTTCCATATCGTAGGGTTCCTGGATGACGCATCCGCGGTCGGACCAGTATTTCTTTAATTTGAATACAGTTTCCTGAAACACGTCCATGTCAAAGACTCTCGAGAAGGGCAACCGTCTGGAGACGGCGTTCGATGTGATCCTGCATGCTGCGTATGAGAGATCTGCGGAGGTCCGCCCCGGTCTGGGCGGTCCATTCGCGTGCCTGTAGTTGCCCAATTGGCGTTTGCATCATCTCTTCTGCCAGCCTGCGGGATTCGGCGCTGATCCGCAGTTCACCGAGGAACCCGGAGAGGCGCACTGCCCAGAGACTGAAGTAATTGACTGCCGGCCAAACCGCACCGGCCGGGTCACTCCGCAGGTGGCTCAACACCGCAAGGAGCAACCGAAAGAACAATTCATTCGGCTCACCGGGAGGCAGGAGCTGTTCGCTCACCTCCGCAACGTAATCCAGGGCGACGCACGCGCCGTAATCACTGACAATGCTGAGCTGCGACTGGATTAAATCACAGCGAAAAAGGCTCGCCAATTCTCGGTTCTCACGCTGCGAATAAAGCATTGTTACGTGAGACAACCGTTCCAGACCCCCACCGAACGAACTTTTCGGTTTTTTTGCTGCCCGGGCGACCCCTCGCAATTTTCCTGCTTCCCTGGTAAAGAAGCTGACAATGAGATCCGCTTCCCTCAACGGGTAGGTCCGGAGCACAAGAGATTCGCTCGCCTGAGCCGGCATTGTGTATCAAAGATCGGCGTTACAACTACTTAAGCCACAGCTTATCATGAGCGTTGTCGCAAACTTCCACATCTGTCCGGGCAACCAGCATCGTGGAATTGAGGCACGCAGGGGAGAGACTGTGTTACACTTCTGAAAGTGCGCCGCCCGGTGCACTCTGCCCACGTAATTAGTAGTTTTCCGACGGACAGGTGGGTGAGTGGTTAAAGCCAACAGACTGTAAATCTGTCCCTCCTTGCGAGGTACGAAGGTTCGAATCCTTCCCTGTCCACCATTCCTTGAAAATCAACTGCCGGCAGTTCAGGTACGGGCGGCTATGGTCCCTGCCCAGTCTTCCGGCGCCTGACCCTCGGGCAGCAGCCTTCCCTTTTCCAGATAGCGGGTGCGGGTGGCAAATCTGGCGGCGTGCGGATCGTGGGTCACCATCACGATGGTCTTGCTGAACTCTTTATTCAGGCGCGACAGCAGATTGAGGACCTCGTTTGCGGAAGCAGCGTCGAGGTTGCCTGTCGGCTCGTCGGCGAGGATGAGGTCTGGGTCGGTGACGATGGCGCGGGCGATGGCGACTCGCTGCTCCTGACCGCCGGACAACTGCCTGGGGAAGTGGTTTGTGCGATCGCCGAGCCCGACCAGCTTCAGGGCCGTGGTCGCGTGCTCTATGCGTTCCTTCCCTTTCAGATTGGTGAGCTTGAGTGGGAGCTCGACGTTTTCAAGAGCGGTCAACACGGGGATCAGGTTGAACGTCTGGAAGACGAAGCCAATGTGTTCATTGCGCCAGTGCGCTATCTCCTTGTCAGAGAGCGCGGCAAGGTCTTCGCCGAGCACGGCGATTCGGCCGCCGCTGGGACGGTCCATGGCTGCGATCAGGTGCAGCAGGGTGGATTTACCCGAGCCGGAGGGGCCCATTAGGGCAACGAACTCGCCCCGGTTGATTTCAATGGCGGCGTCTTCCAGTGCCACCACTTGAAACTCATCGCGCTTGTAGACCTTGCTGAGGCCCTTTGTTTCGATGACGATTTCGCTCATGAGGTTTAGCCCTGTTTCTTTCGAACGCGGTCGCCTTCTCTAAGATCGGAGGGCGGATTGGTGATGAGATCTTCGCCGCCATTCAGGCCGGAACTGATGCGAAGGCCCTGAGGTGTGCTGCGATCGACCTTCACTGTACGTTTAACAACCTTGCCGTTGGCGATCAGGAACACTGCGTCATCCCGAACCGCCGTGACCGGGACATGAATCAGGGGCGCTACGGGACCGCCCGATGATGACGGCTTGCCAGACTCGATAAACGCGACGCTGGAATTCATCTCGGGACGCAGAAACTCATCCGGATTCAGGATTTTTACTTTCACCTGGACGGTGGCCTTCTGGCGGTTGGCCTCCGGGGAGATCTCGTCGATCACGCCGTCATACTTGCGGTCGGGGTAGGCGTCTGTGGTGATGACGGCTTTGTGGTCGCGTTTTAGCTTCGCGAAGTCATTCTGGTTGATGTCGAGCTCCGCGCGCAGGTCGTTGAGGTTGGCCAGCGACGCGACGTATCCCTTCGCGCCGCGCTCGCCCACGAAGTTGGTGGTTACGAACTCGCCTTTTTCGACCACGCGTTCGAGGATTGTTCCGGATACGGGCGCTTTGATGAGAGTATTGGCGAGCTGGGTCTCGTAGAACGCGACTTCTCCTTTTACTTCCTCTAACTGGCCGCGCATGGCGTCGATCTGTTCGCGGCGCGGGCCAATGCGGACCAGCTCATGCTGTTTGCGAACAGCGCGGAGGCGGGCGGACTCGCGATCAAACCTGGCGCGTGCGTCGTCGAGCACCGATCTGGCCTGGACGCCGTCGCGAACCAGAGGCTCGGCGCGGTCGAGGGACTGTTTGGCGTTGGTGACGTTGGCTTCGGCTTCCTGCACGTCGGCGGCGGAGCGCTCGACCTCTTCCGGTCTGGAGCCAGCCTGCAACTCGGCGAGTCGAGCCGTGAGGGAGGCGAGCCGGCCTTTGTACTGCTGCAACTGGGCGCGGTATTCGTCGTCCTCGAGGCGTACGATCACCTGACCTTCGCGCACTTTGTCGCCCTTCTCCACGCCAATCCAGGCGACGCGGCCGAGGACCTTGGAAGCGACCTGAATCTTGTGCGCCGCCATGATGTAGCCGGTCGCATTCAGTACCACCGAGTCACCTGTTGCGCCGGATTGCGGTGCGGCAACGCGGATCGAGTCCACTTCGCGCTCCTGATTGAGCATGCCGTAGACGTAACGGCCGGCGCCGAGCAGCAGAATGATGGCAATTCCGGCCAATATCCAGCGCGTTGCCCACGAATCGCTGCGACGCGCGCGTTTGCCACGGTCGATTTTCAGTGATTTAAGATCAGAATCCATGAATGATTAGAATTCCCGCAATGCGGTCAGAATTTGTTTTCTTGCGGCGGACGCCGCTGGGAAGATCCCGCCCAGAGCTCCCATTATGAGGCCGAACCCAACGCCCATGGCCATGATCTCAGGAGTAATTCGAAATCGAAACGCAATTTCCGCGAATGTCGTAAAACTACCGATTCCCGTCTGGATGTTGTTCAGGGGCAGGACGAGAAGCACACCGAGTATTCCGCCGATCAGCGACAACAGCAGCGACTCCAGGAAAAAGCTCACCAGGATGCCGCCCTGGGAAAATCCAAGGACCCGTAAAGTCCCAATTTCCCGTGAACGGCGCGCGACGGCCGCATACATGGTGTTCATGGCGGCGAAAGCGCTTCCGACGGCCATGATGATGGCGACCAGCGTGCCGACGGCCCGTAATGGGATGGCGGCCGCGGTCTGCGCGGCATAGTACGACTTCTCCGTCTGGGCGTCGACGTTCAGACGCTGATCGTTTTTCAGATCATTGATCAGCGCCTGTACAGCGGCTTCGTCAATTACCCGGATCAGGGCGGAGCTCAGGACGTCGGAGCGGTCGAAGTCCGCGGCCATCTGGTTCAGGTCGCCCCAGACCTCAGAGTTGATTGCCGAGTTGCCCTGCGCCATGATGCCGACCACGGTCCACTTGCCGCGGCCAAACTCGAGTACGCCGCCGATGCGCGCGTCCGGGTAACGGCCGGTGAGACCTCTTCCCACAACGACCTCGCGGCGTCCTGGTGTAAACCAGCGGCCCTCGACCACGGAGAGTCCCTGGCGCAGGGTAAGGCCGATGGGTGCCACACCACGCAGCAGGATGTTCTGTCCCGATTCGTTGCCCGGAGCGCTGAGGGTTATCACGTTGACAACCTCCAGTGACACCATCGGCTCGCCAGCCGGTGTCTTCGCGATGCCTGGCTTAAATCTCACATCGCCATACTGGGCTCGGGTAAAGTTGCTGGTGGTTTCGGACTGCGCGCTCTTGCGGACCACGAGCACGTTCAGGGGATCGCCGCTGGTGGCGAAGGCATGGTTCAGGCCGTCGACCATGGCGAGGATCGCAAGCAGGACCGCGACCGTGAGCGCGACGCCGAGCGCCGTCATGATCGTGGTCGTCTTGCGCACGGTGAGGTTGCGCAGGTTATAGGAAAGCGGGATCTTCATGGCCTCATCCTGTGTATCTCAGAGCGTCGATGATGCCAGTGCGCGACGCGTTCCACGCCGGGACGAACGATCCAGTCAGGCCGATGAGCACCGCTACAGCAAGGAGCGCCGCAGCCACCGGGGGCAGAATGGTGAGCGTCTTAAACTCGGCGATGAAAGCCGGCATGCTGTGGAATTGTATGGCGATTCCCTGGGCCAGGGCGCAGCCGATCACGCCTCCAATGAAAGACAGGACCGCCGCTTCGCCGAGGATGATTCCGAGGATTGTACCGTTGGTGTAGCCCAAAGTCTTGAGGACGCCGATCTCACGAACGCGCTCGCGAACGGACATTGCCATGGTGTTGGCTGTGACCAGCAGGATGGTGAACGTGACTGCCGCGCAGATGCTGGCGAGAAATGACTTGATGTCGCCGAAGAAGGACAGGAATCCGACCTGGAATGCCTTTTCCGACTCGGTGCGCGTCTGGACGGGCGAGTTTCGGAACATATCGTCGACAGCCTGAGAGATTCGCGACACGCTCTCCGGCGAATCCGCCTGCATGGTGAACCAGCCGGCCTGATCGCGCTGCGCAGCCGGCAGGGCATCGTACAGATACTGCAGGCTGAAGTACATGGATTCGTTGTCGATCGGAACGTCGAAAATGGCGCGGATTGTGAAATCGAGGTTCACTGGAAAAATGTCGCCAATCAGCGTCATGCGGTCGCCGAGTTTCAGGTCGAACTTCTTTGCCAGGTCTTTGCCAATGGCGCAGGCCATCCGTTCTTTCCTGAAATCCTGCATGCTGCCCTGCACGACCTTGTATTCGGGGTAGACCTGTTCGAAATATTCTGGTTCCACGGCGATGCGTGCGAAGAAGTTTTTCGAATCCTTGTAGACTCCGCCAAACCACTGGCCGACCGTGACGGCCCGAACGCCGGGAATCTGCGCAATCTTGTGGCGGTACGAAAGCGGCATGGGGTTGGTGAGTGAGATCTTGTTGCGCGTGATGACCCGAAGCGCCTGCTCTTTGGTCGGCGGTGACAGGAACATGGCCTGATAGAGCGCCATCATCACACCGAGCAGACAAAGGGAAGCGGCGACGCTGCAGATTGTCAGCACCGACCGGCGCCGGTTTCGAATCGCGTTGCGGAACATTAACGGCAGATGTCGGATCATGGGTACTCGGCTCCCAATTATTATGACCTGTGATTCCTGGGGTTCTGGGACAGGACTCGTCGCGCTGTTACGTGCGCCGACTGGTAGCTGGACTGGAATACGTGGGTTGAGCAGGGTGCGCGCCGCCGATCCAGGTTTCGATCATGCGGCGCGCGCGTGTGACTTTAGCGTCCGAGGAATCCGCTCTTGTCGCGCTCGGCCGCTTCACCGGTGGGTGGCGGGTAATCCTTCGCACCTGCGGGAGCAGGTCCGGCTGCATTCAAGACTCGAAGAGCGGCCAGTCGAACGGGCTTCGGCATAGTCTCCGCGCTGAGCTGCGTGTACAACTGCATCGCCCGCGGGCGGCTGTTCGCCATCAGGCTTTCGGCGGCCAGCAGCGTTGCCCGTGCGACCACTGGAAACAGTGGAACTTTGGTCCGACCCAGCGCCGATTCCAGAGCCTTTGCGGCATCCGGCCCGCCGATCATTCCCACCGACGCGGCTGCCGCCTGGGCCACTGCCACATCGCTGTCGTCGATCAGCTTCGTGAGAGCAGGCAAAGCCTTCGCATCCTTCCGAACGCCAATTGAAGTGATGACGCCCACCTGGAGCTTGCCCTTCAGCTTCGGGAGCGCCGCGCGAAGAGCGTCGTCGACTGCCGGGGCAGGGTTTGGTTCCAGTCCGAAGCGCGCGTAGCAGGCCAGCTGCGGATGACTGAGCAGGGCGGCCATGGGCTGGACGGCATCCGGCCCGCCCACAGACGCGAGCTTCTTGCACGCGATCGCTTTCTGAAATACGGTCGACTTCGGATCCTTCACCAGTGCGAGGAGTTTCGCCGGCTCCATCACCCAAATCGCAAGTCCGTCGAACTCCGGGGGAACTGTCGGCGTGGCCGGTCCTTTCGGTTTGGCGGGCTGCGTCGCCTGGGGTGGTTGTGCAGGTGCTTGTGGCATCGAGTGTTCTCCTTTCCCTTACATGCTGCTGGCGAGTGCTTCCATCCGCCAGGGCTCACGATAAGCGCGGCTGCGCATCCGGTTGGCTTCGTCGTCATTGAGGAACATGCGTTTGGCAGGATCCCACGTCAGCTTGCGATTCAGCTGAGCCGAGATCCACGCGGCATGCGACGCGACGTGCGTGTGAGCCGTCACCTCGGCATTCGCACGAGGTGGTGTGCGCGAACGGATGCTCTGAATAAACTCGCGAATGTGTTCGGATGTCGGGTCGTAGCGGGTGCCCTGGCGCGTGGGCAGCAGGGACTTCAGGTTGGGCGATACTTCAATGCGTCCGCTGTCCCCTGTCTCCACCCAGCCTTCCGTTCCTTCGAATCGGTTGCTGCACGATCCAAGCAAATTCCAGCTGTGATTTCGCAGAACCAGCTTGATGCCGTTCGCGTAACGGCAGTTGATGGTGTATCGCCCGATCAGGCCGTCGCCGCGGAACTGCCCGCCCTGAGGCTCGTATTCCACTGGCTGCGTGTATTCCATGTCGGCGGCCCACTGCGCCATCGCCACGGTGTGGGAGGCCCACTCGAGCAGTCCTGCATGGAAGTCCCAGAAGTTGCCCCGGCCGCGATCTGCGTACTGAGAATTGAACGGCCTCCAGAGGCACGGCCCCAGCCACTTCTCCCAGTCGAAGACGAGCGGATCGGGCTCCGGCGCGTCCGCGGCCCACCAGCCATGCCCGCCAGCGTCGACTGTCCCGAGTCCAATCGCGGTGTCCGCATGTACGGCCAGCAGTCTGCCGAGCTTGCCACTGCGCGCCAGACCAACGGCGAACTCGAAAGCGAACTGGTTCTTACGCTGGCAGCCCGACTGGTACACCACGCCGTAACGGCGCACGTTGTCGGCCACGGCATAGCTCTCCGCGATGGACATGGCGCCGGGCTTCTCGATGTACATATCCTTGCCTGACTGGGCCGCCCACATCGCCATCGGCCCATGCCAGCGGTCACTGGTGGCGATCAGCAGAGCGTCGATTTCAGGCCGCGCGAGTAACTCGGCGGGGTCCTTGTACATCTTGCAGTCATTGTTCTTGTAGTAGTTGTCGACGGTGCTCTTGACGGTTTCACGAGCACTCTCGCGGACGTCGGCGATGCCTACAAAGCGAACGCGCTGATCGCCCAGCAGCTGCCGCAGGTCACTCATGCCGCGGCCGCGAATCCCGATACCGCCGAATACCAACTGATCGTTGAGCGCGTAATTGCCGACCACCACCGGGCCGATAGCCGGCTGGCTGGCCTGTCCTCCGCCGGCCGGGGCCGCAGGAGCCTGGGCCAGCGCCGGGACGGCGGCTGCTGCCAAGGCGCTCGCCTGTGTCAGGGTTTTCCCGAACTTCCGCCTTGAAACAGATTGCTTCTCTTCCGCCATACTTCCCTCCTCAACCGATCATCAGAAAAACGGCGCTGCTGGTGGCACTCTATCATCTCCGGACGCGCGATTGCACAGATGGAAGCGCAGCGCTATTTGGGAGTGCCTGCTGTAGCTGGCAGGGGACGCCACTCGATCTTTCGAATCCCGGCAACCGTGCCGTATGTGGCGATGCCGAATGGCACGGAGTGATCGATCTCACCCTGCCGTAGCGCGATCCATTTCTTTTCGATGGATACATCAATGGCGGGCTCTTCATCGATCCACGCCGAGATCCGCACCGGCGTTACGCGAAGACGCAGCAGATACCAGCGGCCGAGCTCGAACTTGCGCGCGTAGGAGGTCTCATTCTGCGACGCATCTTCCCCGTTGATGCTCGACAGGCCCACCACTTCACCACCCCAGCCGCCATTAATCCAGGAGCAGTGTGTCTCGCCGACCGGGAAGGTGATGCCGGCGAAGAAGTCGCTTCCGCTGATTCGGGACGCTTCGATCCGCACCTCATAGCCTGAGGCAGGGAAGGGCGTCGAGGCACCATCCCAGGTGATCCCGGTGAGCGCTCCCTTGCCAATGGTGATGACTCCGCCAGCGACCGTCACTTTGCCGGCGCCGAGGAAATCGGACTCTTTCCAGCCTGAGAGCGACTTGCCGTCGAACAAAGAACGCCAGGCTTCCGTGGCGGGAGCATCGGGCGCGCCTGCCGCGAACAGCGTCGCAGCGGAGAGAGTCGCGCATGCAACCCGAAGAAATTTCAGAGCGATCACCCCATTAGTCTATGCCTCCGCCCCACGCCGCTGTTATGCTGAATTTCCATGCGGCATTTCGTAGCCCTGCCGTTGCTGGTGCTGTGCGCTGGCGCGCAGCCCGTCATCTTCGAACGTGATATCCAGCCCGTACTGGCGGAGCGTTGTCAGCCCTGCCACAGCGATCGCAATCCTGGCGGGAAGCTCTCCGTGTCCTCCGCAGCCACACTGCTAAAAGGTGGGCAGTCGGGTGCGGCGATCAGGCCCGGCAAGCCCGATGAGAGCCTTCTGCTGCAGGTTGTGAGCGGAGACAGGCCTCGAATGCCAAAGGCAGGCACTCCGCTGTCGCCTGCACAGGTCGCAGTGCTGCGGCAGTGGATCGCCGAAGGGGCCACCTTCGACGCGAAGGCTGTTACTAAGGAAGCGTGGTGGTCACTCAAGCCGCTGACTCGCCCGCCCGTGCCTTCCTCCACCACGGCTCATCCCGTCGACGCATTCCTGCAGGATCGACTGCGCAAAGAGGGCCTCACCCCATCGCCTGAGGCAGATCGACGGACCCTGGTGCGGCGCCTCTACTATGACTTGCACGGGTTGCCACCGACGTCCGCTGAGACTGAAGCCTTCGTTCGAGACGCTTCGCCCAAAGCCTGGGACAATCTCGTCGACCGACTGCTTGCCTCGCCGCGTTATGGCGAGCGCTGGGCGCGCCACTGGCTCGACGTGATCCACTATGGTGAATCGCACGGGTATGACAAGGACAAGCCTCGGCGCAATGCCTGGCCTTATCGCGATTACGTGATCCGATCGCTGAACGAGGACAAGCCCTGGGCTCGATTTGTGCAGGAGCAGATCGCGGGCGACGTGCTATTTCCGGCCGATCCACAGGCTTACGTCGCAACCGGTTTCCTCGCGGCGGGACCCTGGGATTTCGTCGGTCATCAGGAGCTGCGCGAAGGCACGTTCGACAAGGACAACACCCGGATGCTGGACAGGGACGATGTTGTCGCCACGGTTGTTTCTTCGTTCAACAGCATGACCGCGCATTGCGCCCGCTGCCACGATCACAAGTTCGATCCGATCCCGCAGCAGGAATACTACAATCTGCAATCCGTGTTTGCGGGCATTGACCGCGCCGACCGTCCGTGGGACGAAGATCCAGTGGTGCATCGGAAGCGACAGGCACTGCTCGGCGAGAAGGAAAAGATCCAGCGTCGCCTGCAACCGTTGCTCGACAAAGTTGAGTTTGCGACCAGCCCGGAGATTGTTGCACTGGACAGCTCGATTCAGGATGCAAGCCTGCTCATCACCCATATGGGCGAGCCGAAGACTCCGGCTGACGCGGAGCTGAAGAAGCAACTGGAAGCGCGGCGAATCGCGGATCGAAAGAAGCGGCAGGTACTGGTCGACGTGCTGGCCGGGGCCGAAACTTACGCTGCCATCGAACGGATTCGGGCTGAATTCAAACACCTGGACGACCAGATCGCGATGCTGCCAAAACCGCGGACTGTCTATACAGGCACCAGTTACTTCACTCGAGCCGGGGCGTTTCGTCCGGCACTCGAGCCCCGTCCGGTGTATGTGCTGGGGCGTGGCAACGTTCGTTCGCAGGGTGCTCTGGCTGTTCCTGGCGCTCTCAGTTGCGTAGCGCCGGTAAGTGCACGCTTCACGGTGGCTGATCCGCAGGACGAAGGGGGGCGGCGCGCTGCAATGGCCCGCTGGATAGCCGATCCGCAGAACATGCTGACGTGGCGCTCCATCGCGAACCGCGCCTGGCATTACCATTTCGGCTCCGGGCTGGTCGATACGCCGAACGATTTTGGCCGCATGGGGAGCAAGCCGACGCACCCTGAACTACTCGACTGGCTGGCGACCTGGTTCCGCGACGATGCGAAGGGCTCGCTCAAACAACTGCACAGGCTGATTGTTACCAGCGCTGCTTACCGGCGGTCCTCTGGCTATCGTGCCGACGGCGAGAAAGTCGACGCAGACAACCGCCTGCTCTGGCGCATGAATCGCACACGGCTCGACGCCGAAGCGGTTCGCGACTCCATCCTGTCTGTTGCCGGCAAGCTCGACCTGACGGCAGGGGGGCCTTCTGTGGAGCTTTTCCTGTTCAAGGATGACCACTCTCCTGTCTACGACTACGCTCGGTTTGACCCCGATGCTCCGGGTGCGTATCGACGCAGCATTTATCGATTCCTGGTGCGCAGCGTACCCGATCCGCTGATGGAGCGGCTCGACTGCCCCGACCCTTCAGTCCTCACACCGAAACGGTCTACCACGATTACGGCGATCCAGGCGCTCGCGATGCTGAATAATCCGTTCGTGCTGCGTATGGCCGAGCACTTTGCCACGCTTGCGGGCAGTCCGGATCGGGCGGTGCGGCTGGCGCTTGGTCGCGATTCCACGGAATCGGAGCTCGCTTTGTACTCGGAATATTCGGCAAAGCACGGCCTCGTCAACCTCTGCCGCCTGCTCTTTAATACCAACGAATTTCTGTTTGTCGACTGAGGATTTAGCATTATGGACCGGCGATCGTTTTTGTGGAATTCGGGAGGCGGGCTCGGTGGCATCGCTCTCGCCTGTCTGTCAGGGCGAGAGGCAATGGCTGCCGGTGGCGGACGGCCCGAGTTTAATGGAGGTCTGCATCATCGCGCTCGCGCAAAACGCGTCGTACAGCTCTTCATGTCGGGTGCTGCCAGCCAGTGCGACACGTTCGATTACAAGCCTCTGCTGATCCGCAAAGCCGGGGAAGTGTGGGATCCGGGTGAGAAGGTGGAGTTGTTTCAGAGCAACCCCGGCGTGGTTATGCCGAGCCCGTGGAGCTGGAAGCAGTACGGGAAGTCGGGGAAATGGGTCAGTGATTTGCTGCCTCACACGGCAGGTTGCGTGGACGACATGGCGTTTGTATCTTCGCTGATTGCGAAATCGAACGTGCATGGACCTGCCACATTCATGCAGAACACAGGGTTTATTTTGCCTGGATTTCCAAGCGCCGGAAGCTGGATTTCCTACGCACTCGGAAGTAGCAGCGAGAATTTGCCGGATTATGTCGTGCTGCCAGACCCGCGGGGTATGCCGCCAAATGGTGCCGCTAACTGGTCTGCCGGTTTTCTTCCGGCCTCGCACCAGGCCACTACTATTCGGGCCGGCACACCCGCGCCCATCTATGATCTTCACCCGCCTGCGTCGGCGAAGTTCATTACCAAGGAAAGCGAACGCGACGGACTGGCCCTGCTGGAGCGTGTGAACCGCGAGCACCTGTCGGGGCGCCCGGGCGACTCGCGGCTGGAAGCCCGCATCGCATCGTATGAGATGGCGGCACGGCTTCAGCTGAGTGCGCCGGAGGTGCTCGACCTCACGGGTGAATCGAAACAGATGCAGCAGCTCTATGGTCTGGATTCAGACGTCACTGCCGACATGGGCCGGCGGTGTCTTACGGCGCGACGCCTGCTGGAGCGCGGCGTTCGGTTTGTGCAGGTGTGGAGCGGTGCGGACAATGGTTTTCCCCGCCGTAACTGGGACAGCCATGAGAACCTGGCGAAGGATCACGGCGAGTTGGGAGCCGCGCTCGACAAGCCGGTCGCGGGATTACTGAAGGACTTGAAAGCCCGTGGGCTGCTCGAAGATACCGTTGTATACTGGACCACGGAATTCGGACGCATGCCCTGCAGTCAGGGCAGCAAGGGTCGCGATCACAATCCGTTCGGGTTTACGTCCTGGCTCGCCGGAGGCGGATTCCGCGGTGGCGTCACGTATGGCGCAACGGACGACTGGTCCTACAAAGTGGTCGACAAGCCCGTCTACTGCTACGACGTCCACGCAACGTTGCTCCACTTACTCGGCATCGACCACCGGCGACTTACGTGGAGGCACAACGGCATCGACCGGCGGCTTACCGACGTACACGGCGAGGTAATACAGGACATCATCGCGTAACCGAACATCCGGAATGCCGAATCGCGAGTTACTTTGCAGGGGAGATGCTGTCTATTTTGATGACGCCGGTTTTCGGGAAAAGCGTGCCTTTTACGACCACTTTCTTTGCGGCGTACTGCTCCGGCAACTTCTGGTCGCTCAATCTGTAAATGTTCTTGCCGTCGGACAGCACGTACTTATAGGCGGACGGGTTCAACTTTACGCAGTGCCTGACGCAGTTGTCGTCGCCTTTGATCTTCATCATGGCGTGATTGTCGTTGCACATGGAGTCGGTGATGGTACCTGTCCAGGTCCCTTTTGTTTCGGCCAGCGCGGCGGCGGCGATCAGCGTGAAAGTAACGATTATCTTCTTCATGTCAGTGGTTGCTCCGAACGTTAAGTTTGCGCCAAAGGTCGTTGTAAACGGCTTCCGGCAGGGTTTGTTTCAGTTGCAGTCGGTAGTCGGTGCCAAGGCTCGCGATGGTCAGCTCCAGTGGATCTGAAGAGGAGATGTTCTCCACCTCTTTCAGAAGCCACGTGTGGGACCCGGAGCTTGTCGCCGATTCAAAAATGATAGAATCCGCCGCTATTCGCAGCGTGCCTTCGTGGCCGCCGCGTCCTTCCAGCCGCTTGGCGGGAAGCTCAAGCAAGGGAGGCGCCGGGGTCAGAGTGGCGATATCGGCCACCACCCGGCGGGGCAGTACGTCGCGTAGCAGAGGCCATGCAGCATCCAGCCCCTTACCGCGAAAGAGGAATCGCTGGTCCCTGCCGGCGAGCCATTTCACGTCTTTGTATGTTGTGATCTCGATGCTGTCGGGTTGCAGCACAACCTTCTGGATATCATTCCAGGTCCAGCGATACTCATGTGGATTTTTATGCTTCGTCGCTTCGGTGTACCGGATTCCATCGGACTCCATCTGCAACTCACCCGGCTGATCTCGTCGCACATGGACGTGCGTAACCGGGTACTCCGCGGCAAGAGCAACGCTCGCCACCAGCAGTCCCGCAGCGAGCATTCTCACGATGTTGCGACAATGGTAGGCTTGACTTCGAAATGCCATTTCCAAACCTCATAAAGAACCGGATAAACAACCAGCTCAAGTAAGAAAGATGTGAATATTCCACCGATCATCGGTGCAGCGATGCGTTTCATGACATCGGCGCCTGTACCGGTGGACCACAGGATGGGCACAAGCCCAAGAAACATAGTCGCCACGGTCATGAACTTAGGCCGGATCCGCTTGACGGCCCCGTCGAGAATGGCGTGCTGCAACTCGGCAAGTGACCGCAGTCTGCCTTCCGACTTCGCCTTCTCATACGCGATGTCCAGATAGAGCAACATGAAGACGCCGGTCTCCGCGTCGACTCCCAACAGCGCGATTAACCCGACCCACACGCCGATGCTCATGTTGTAGCCGAGCAGCCAAACCAGCCAGATGGCGCCCACCGCTGAGAATGGCACCGCGAGAATAATAATGCCCGTCTTCACCGCGGACCTGGTGTTGATATAAAGCAGCATCAACACCAGAAACAAGGTCACCGGAACCACCAGCGTCAGACGCTCTCTGACGCGCTCCATGGATTCGTACTGACCACTCCATGCGGTCGAGTACCCCTGCGGCATCTGCAGACCAGCGCGTACAACCTCCTTCGCCTCCGCGACGTAACTGCCGATATCCCGGTTGGTGACGTCGACATAGACGTACCCGGCCAGCATTCCGTTCTCATCGCGATACATAGCCGGACCCGACACCACCTTCACCTCGGCGAGTTGCCGCAGTGGAATCTGCAGGGATCCGCCCATTACGGGAACCAAAACGTTCTCGAGCGCGGCTGGGCTGTTTCGATAGCCGTGCTGATAACGGACATTCACCGGGTATCGTTCCCGGCCTTCCACAGTGGTGCTTACGTTCTCACCGCCGACAGCATTCATCACTACCATCTGCGCGTCATCGATGCTGATGCCGTACCTGGCCAGTTCCTGTCGATTCCAGTTGATGTCGAGGAAGAAGCCGCCGCCGGTGCGCTCAGCGTATACACTGCGAGTTCCCTGAAGGCCAGCCAGCAGCTTTTCGATCCGAATGCCAAGCCGCTCGATCTCCTGAATATCCTTGCCGAAGATCTTCACGCCTACCGGAGTTCGAATCCCTGTGGTCAGCATGTCGATGCGGTTCTTAATCGGCATGGTCCACGCGTTCGAGACGCCGGGCACCCGCAGCGCTTCATTCATTTCATCCGTGAGTTGCTCGGTAGAAATATGGTCGGGCGTGATGTGACGAAATGCGGATGCCATCCAGTTTGGCGCCCAGTCGCTATACCACGTCGGCACCTTACGCCACTCATGCTGAGGCTTCAGTACGATTACGGTCTCAAACATCGACAATGGTGCAGGATCGGTGGAGGTCTCCGCGCGGCCTGCCTTACCCAACACGGACTCCACTTCCGGGAAGCGTTTCAGAATGCGATCCTGTGCCTGCAACAGACGTTGTGCCTGCGTCTCTGAAAGGCCAGGAACGGTCGTCGGCATGTAGAGCAGCGCGCCCTCATCCAGGGGAGGCATGAACTCCGAGCCGAGCTTCTGATACACCGGGATCGTCGCAAGCACCATGACGGCCGCTCCCGTAAGCACAATCCATTTCCAGCGCAGAGCCCAAACTGCGACGGGTTCGTAGAGCCGGATCAGCACCCGCGATATCGGGTGAGACTCTTCGCTGTGGATCTTCCCAACCAGCACGGCGTTGGCGACGCGAGCCAGCCAGCGAGGCCGGAAGTTGAAGTTGTGCATGTGCGTGAACAGCAGCCGCATTGCCGGATCCAGCGTGATGGCCAGCACCGCGGCCACAATCATCGAGAGGTTCTTGGTGTACGCAAGAGGCCGGAACAACCGTCCTTCCTGAGCCTCCAGAGTCATCACAGGAAGGAATGACACGGCAATCACCAGCAGCGCGAAGAAGCTGGGACCGCCCACCTCTTTCACGGCATCGATCACCACCCGGTGGTAGTCCTCTTTCCTGCCGTTGCGCTCCCATTCTTCCAGCTTCTTGTGGGTCTGCTCCACCACAACGATGGCCGCATCCACCATCGCGCCGACAGCAATCGCGATCCCGCCCAGCGACATGATGTTCGCCGTCACGCCCATCAGCCGCATCGGAATAAAGCTGATAAAAATCGCCACCGGGATGGTCAGCACCGGAATTATGGCGCTGGGGACGTGCCACAGAAATATGAAGATAATGATGGAGACGATCACCAGCTCTTCCGTCAGCGTGCGCTTCAGGTTGTCGATGGAGCGCAGGATCAGATCGGAGCGGTCGTAGGCCGTCACCACCCGGACGCCTTTCGGGAGGCCTGGCTCAATCTCCTTGAGCTTCTCCTTCACTCGATCAATCACAGCGAGCGCGTTCTCCGCCTGTCGCATTACGACAATGCCCGACACCGCGTCACCTCGCCCATTCCACTCGGCGATCCCGCGCCGGATGTCAGGCCCGAGCTCCACAGTGCCGACGTCTTTCACCCGAATTGGCGTACCATTTTCCGGGGAATTCAGCACGATATTTCCGATATCTTCGGTGGAACGCGCGTAGCCGCGTCCGCGGACCATGTACTCCGCCCCGCCCATCTCGACGAGCCGCCCACCTACATCGTTGTTCCCGGTGCGAACCGCATCTACCACGCGGCCCACGGGAATGTTGAAAGCCCGGAGCCGTGCGGGGTCGACGTTGACCTGATACTGCCGAACAAACCCACCGAGCGGCGCCACCTCCGCCACTCCAGGAACAGACTGCAGATGGAAGCGCAGATACCAGTCCTGCACGCTGCGGAGCTCGGCCAGATTGTGCTTGCCGGAATCGTCCACCAGTACGTACTGGAACACCCAGCCGACGCCCGTCGCATCCGGACCGAGTTCCGTTTGTACGCCTTTGGGCAACCGCGGCAGCACGCCGGAGAGGTACTCCAACGTGCGGCTTCGCGCCCAGTAAATGTCCGTACCTTCGTTGAAAATGATGTAGACGTACGAGTAGCCGAAGTCCGAAAACCCGCGGACCGTTTTCACTCCGGGCGCGGACAACATCGACGTGACGATCGGGTATGTGACCTGATCCTCCATGATGTCGGGGCTGCGATCCCAGCGCGAATACACGATCACCTGTGTGTCGCTCAGATCCGGAATCGCGTCGAGCGCGATTGTGCTCATCGAGTACCACCCTGCCGCTGCCAGCACCGCAACGAACAAGATGACCAGCATCTTGTTGCGGCCGGAGAACTCAATAATTGCGTTAATCATGGGCGTGGGGGGCTCCGCCCTTTTCCTCAGGCTTCGAGGCAGGTTTCGCGGCAGGTGTCGAGGCAGCAGGGGAGGAACCCGCGGACCGCATCTGGCTTTCGCTGTTCAGCAAAAACGCGCCGCTGGTCACGATGCGTTCCGCAGCTGTGAGTCCGTGCGTGATCTCGATGCGGTTGTCCAGCCGCATGCCTGTCTCCACCTTGCGGGGTTCCAGGTTACCGTTGCCTCTGTCGACGTACACCACTTTTGCCGTGCCCGAATCCACGATGGCTTCCGCAGGGACAGTCAGGCGCGTTCCTCCACCAGTGTTGAAAGACACCTCCACCCACATATCCGGACGGAGCTCCAGGCCCGGGTTGGGAAGCTCCAGACGCGCTTTCAGTGTGCGAGTCGCCGCTTCCACCACCGGCTGAATTTGTCGGACGACAGCGGTGAAATTCTTGCCCGTTGCGGGAACCGATACACGGGCGGACATTCCGGCTCGTACCGAAGGAGCGTCGGCCTCAAACACATCGACCATTACCCAGACGCGGCTCAGATCCGCAATCGTGTAGAGCTTCATGTCTGGCCCAATGCGCTGATTCGGGAACGCCTCGCGTTCCATGACGTAACCCGACGCCGGGGAAAGCAGCGTGACGGATTTAACCGGCATGCCCGTCCTTTCAATCTCGGCGATCTGCTCGGGCGTAATGTCCCACAACGCCAGCCGGCTGCGTGACGCCTGCAGAAGTGAGTCGCCGGCAAGCTGCAGCTTTGACATCGAGCTGTGCCGCATGCTCTCCCGAGCCTGCATCGCCAGCAGGTACTCCCGCTGCGTTGCCAGCAGTTCGGGGCTGTACATCGTGAGCAGCGGCTGGCCCTTTTTCACCAGCTCCCCGGTGTAATTCACGAACGTCTTCTCGATCCAGCCTTCCGTCTTTGAGTGCACCCGCTCCACGCGTGTCTCGTCGACCGCGATGCGCCCGTTCGCCCGGATCATCTGAGCGCCGGAGGTCAACTCCGCCGTGCCGAAGGTCAAGCCGGCGAGTTCGTACTTGTCCGCTGCCACCTGGACCGCATTCGACGGCCCTGCTTCATACACGGGTTCCAGATCATTGCCCGTTTCCGGGTTGATGCCAGGTGCCTGCGCACGGTATGACGGGGACTTTGGGTCGTGGTAGTAAAGAACCTTGCGAGCTTCCTGTGCGGGAGCGGCGCCTTCATAAACTGGTTCCAGTTTCATGCCGCAGTCGGGAGCGATGCCAGGCTTGTCCGACTTGTACCAGGGATGCATCGGGTCCTGATAATAAAGCGGCTTCCGGGCATCTTTCTTCTGTGCGCCGGCCCAGGTTCGCCATGCCACACCCCCTGAAAATGCCAGTATCAACAGCAGAAGTAATCCGATATAACGAGCAGCCCGTGTCATTGTGAAAGCAACTCCATTCCGGTGATTTCTTCCAGCCTCACAAGCGCCATGAAGTAGTTCAGCATCGCTTCGTGGTAGCGCTCCTCCTGCTCCACCCGTGTCATGACGTTCATCAGGACCTGCAGGGAATCGATGGCGCCGGATTCATAAGAAGCCATGGAGGATGCCGTCGCCAGCTCCGTCTGCGGCATCACCGAATCACTGAAAAGTTGCAGCAGGCGCCAGGAAGTCTGCGCAATGATGTACTGCTCATTCACCTTCCACCGCGTCTCGTGCGCCATTGCCTGATACGTCCTGCGCGACTGCTCCAGCGACTGTACCTGCTCCGTCAGAGCGGCGTCGTTCTTCGATCGCCAGGCGGGAAGTTTGATATCCAGCCGGAACTGGTACATATCCGGCATCGAGCCCATATAGAAATAGCCGCCGGAAACCGCGAAATCCGGCTTGTAATTCTTGCGTGCAAGCGATACGCCCAGCTGTCTCGCTTCCGTCATTTTCTGTTCCCGGGCGATTTGTGGGGAACTGGCTTCCGCCTCTGCCGTCAGCTCCGCCAGAGTGGCGTCCAGTTGCTTTGGTGAAAGATGCGCTGGACGAGCCAGCCTCGCGTCTATTGGCCGGTGTACCAGCGCGTTGATCTCTGCTTCGGCCATCGCCAGATCCTGCTGCATCTTCACGATGCGTGTTTCCATCAGCGCGAACTGCGTTTGTGCCCGGAAGATGTCCTGCTGCATCGCCTTGCCAGCGGCATACCGGATTTCAGCCAGCTGCACAAACTTCATCAGCAGATCCTGCGAGCGCTTCATCACCTCCACGTTTTCGTAGGCATGATTCAGCTTGTGAAATGCCTGCTTCACCCTGGAGATAACCACTCGTTCAACAGTCAGATACGACTGCAGTTCCGCATCTGCTTCCTTTCCCGCGCGTGCAGCCATCAGCCGCCGCTTGCCGGGGTAGGGCAGTTCCTGCGTGACCATCACGCCGGTGTTCGCTGTAGGCTCGCGGCCGATTCCAGAGCCAGGGATCGGCGATCCGGCCGATGCATAGCCGACCGAGACCATTGGGTCGGGCAACGCGCCTTCCTGTCTCGGCTTTTGCCGGGCCGCTTCCACGCGCTTCTGCGCTGCCTGCAACTCCGGATTGTTCCTGACGGCTTCGGCGACAAGGTCGCCAAGCCTGAGCTCCGCTTCTTTAGCCTGTGCCGACGCTGGCCGTGGATCGGCGAGCAGCATCACCAGCAGAAGAAGGAGAACCCCGAAGACTCTCCACATACAAGACTCCTAATGTACGTTCGAAATCCCAACAAGGAGAAGCATTAGAGGTATTCAGATCAACAAGGTTTGGTGGAGGGCGAGCAGATCGGGCCGGGAGTAGGATGAAGACTCGACAACCTCGTTCGGCGTTGTGTCGGATGTCGGTGGGATCAGGTCACCAGGCTGTTGCAGCGCGGAGGCTGACGGAACTCCGGCTTGCGGCGCTCCTTTTGCCAGTTCAGACGTCAGATTCTGACAGTCTGAATCCGGGTAGCCGCTGTTGCTCTGCTGATGCTGAGGAGCCTTCTCAGACTTTTTGTGGCAGCAGGCATGGGAATCGGCCTGAGCCGCGGGACGGGGTGCACCCAGACACGAAACGATGCAGGTGGTTCCGAGCACCGCTGAGAGCAGTGCCGCAAAGACCATCTGTATCCAGGTGCGAGCCATCTATCTTGAGTCTACTCCTGCCAGCATACCAACCTCAGTTTGCCCGGCCGACGTTCAGGCGAGGACTTGCTTCACCAGTTCGCCGTGTACATCCGTGAGCCGGAACCGGCGGCCCTGAAACTGGAACGTCAGCTTCGTGTGGTCGAGCCCCAGGCAATGCAGAAGCGTAGCCTGCAGATCGTGGACATGCACCGGGTCGCGAACAATGTTGTAGCTGAAATCGTCCGTCTCGCCGATCACTGTCCCGGCCTTCACGCCGCCGCCCGCCATCCACATGGTGAAGCAGCGGGGATGATGATCGCGGCCGTAGTTGGCGTCCGTCAGTTTGCCCTGGCTGTACACCGTGCGTCCGAACTCGCCACCCCACACCACCAGGGTGTCTTTCAGAAGGCCCCGCTGCTTTAGATCCGATACAAGGGCAGCCGTGGGCTGATCCGTGCCGCGACACTGCAGCGCCAGGTCCCGAGGCAAGTCGTTGTGCTGGTCCCAGCCGCGGTGATACAGCTGGATGAACCGCACGTTGCGCTCGGCAAGCCTTCGCGCCAGCAGACAATTCGCGGCGTACGTCCCGGGCTTGCGAGATTCGGGTCCGTACATCTCAAACGTGCTGTCCGGCTCCTTCGACAAGTCCGTCAGCTCCGGCACCGACGTCTGCATGCGATACGCCATCTCGTACTGTCGAATGCGCGTCTGAATCTCCGGATCGCCGTATTCCTTTGCATGAAGCCGGTTGATCTCCGCCGACGCATCCAGCATGTGGCGTCGCGTCTCGGCCGAAATGCCCGGCGCGTTCTGCAGATGCAGCACAGGATTGGTGCCGGAACGGAAGCGAACACCCTGATGGCTGGACGGAAGGAAGCCGCTCGACCACAGCCGCGAGAACAAAGGCTGATCCGTGTTGATGCCGTGCGCCTGTGACAGCAGCACCACGAACGCCGGCAGATTCTCGTTCTCACTGCCGATGCCGTAGCTGATCCACGACCCGATGCTCGGACGGCCCGGCTGCTGCGAGCCCGTCTGGATGAACGTGATCGCAGGGTCGTGGTTGATCGCGTCGGTGTTGACGGTCCTGATGATTGTCAGATCGTCGACGATCTTCGCCGTGTGTGGCAGCAGTTCGCTGACCCAGGCGCCAGACTTGCCGTGCTGCTGGAATCCAAAGATCGACGGCGCCACCGGCAGTGTCGACTGACCCGAAGTCATGCCCGTGATGCGCTGGCCCATCCGCACGGACGCGGGCAGCTCCGTGCCGCGCAGCTTCTGCAGAGCCGGCTTGTAGTCAAATGTGTCGAGCTGTGACGGTCCGCCCGACTGGTGCAGAAAGATGACCCGCTTTGCCGTCGGAGCAAAGTGCGTGGCAGCCGCCGCATCCAACTCACCCCGGCCGAACATTGAGGCAAGTGCCGCGATACCAATGCCCTTCGCACCCCGGGAAAAAAAGTGGCGTCGAGTGCAGTCCAGCGCCTGGTCTTCATTCATTGGCATCATCGGTCTGCTACTCCTTCGAAATGGTCTCGTCCAGATTGAGAATGGCGCTGGCCACCGTGGTCCACGTTGCGAACTCACCGGCGGGCAACGCGGTATCGCGCGCCGATTCGCCGTTGCTCAGCAACTCCGCCGCTTCCGCCGAGTGCTGCGCAAAATACCGGGTCTGCGTCCGCACCAGCTTCGTCAAAAACGCCAGTTCGGCTTTCGCCGCGGGCCGCCCGGTCACCGTCTCAAAGATCCACCCGGCGCGCTTCGCCGCAGGGTGCTTCATCGCGCTCTGCGCCAGTGTCCGAGCCGCTTCCACATACGTCGGATCGTTCATCAGCACCAGTGCCTGCAGCGGCGTGTTGGTGGTGGTGCGCCTGGCCGTGCACTTCTCACGGTCAGGCGCATCGAATGTCGTCATCTGCGCCGGTGCCGACGTTCGCTTCCAGAACGTGTACATACTGCGGCGGTACAGATCGGCGCCATGGCTTTGCACATAGGTCTGCATGGAGAAGCCGTCGCCGAACGCCATCTCTTCCCACAGTCCCGCGGGTTGATACGGGAACACGCTGGGCCCACCCTGCACTCGGTTCAGCAACCCGCTGACCGCCAGCGCGTTGTCACGAACCAGCTCAGCGGGCAGACGGTGCCGCGGACCGCGTGCCAGCAGCCGGTTCTCCGGATCTTTCTCCAACAGAGCCGGAGGCACTTTGGAACTGCGCCGGTAAGCCGCTGACGTCACGATCAGCCGCTGCATCGCGCGCACATCCCAACCTGTTCGAACAAACTCTGTGGCCATCCAGTCCAGCAGTTCGGGGTGCGACGGCGGCTCGCCCTGAGACCCGAAGTTCTCCGTCGTCTTCACCAGACCGTTGCCGAAGTAAAGCTGCCAGTAGCGATTCACGGCCACTCGAGCGGTAAGCGGATGGGCCGGATCCAGCAGCCAGTTCGCAAGCGTCAGCCGGTTCGCCGGCGCTTCTGATTTGGGCAGGGCAGGGAAGATCGCCGGCACGCCCGGCAGCACTTTTTCGGTGGTGTTGCGGTAGTCGCCACGCGCCAGCACAAAGGTGTCGCGAGGCTTCTCCATCTCACTCATCACCATCGTCGACAGGATCTGCTTGTCCAACTCCAGCAACTCGCGCTTCGAATCCCGAGCCACCTGGTAATCCCGCTGCGTCTCTTCCGGCGCGACGTACCTCAGCCAGTAATCGCGAATGCGATCGTCATCCTGCTTCGTCGGCTTGCCGCCGACTCCGGACAACACCGCCTGAATCGGGTAATCGAGCCCCGTCGCGCGAATCTCAGCCGCACCCAGAGCCCGACCGTAAAATCGCAGGTCGTCGAGGTTCCCCGAAAACGGCCGCGCGTCCGGCTCCTTCGCGCCGATCTGCACTTCGGCCGAATTGCCCGTTTCACCATTCAGCGCGTCGCGGACCACCACCGCTTCCATCGGCTTGCCATTCACAAAGAACGTGATCCCCGAAGCCTTACCGGACCCGTCGGACACGATGGCTACATGCGTCCAGTCGCGCTGCACGATGCGGTCTTTGGTCCGTACTTCGAGAGCGTTCGCAGGCCACTGCGAGCTCATGCGCAGCGTCAAACTGGAGGCTCGCTTCTGGATGTCCACCAGCACCGAATCCTCCAGCCGGATCTCCCAGCCTCGCCGCGACGCGTCTCCTGCAATCTTCTGCAGCACCGGCATCGGCTGTTTCGATCCGCCATGGTTCAGCCAGAACGCAATGGTGAACGGCTGCCGGTCGGCGACGAAGCGGCCTACGGGGCCGAGCGTCACCAGCGTCTGCGCGTCGAACCCAGCCGACTTGCTGACCTGACCCGCACCAAACGTCGGATCGCCCGCCAGCGTTCGGCCATGCTGATACCCGCCTGAGATGTCGTTCAGGCTGCCGTCGAAATCGTAGTGCGCGGCCAGCCCCGTGCTCACGCTGGTCGGCGGTTGCCCTTCGAGCCCCGCCCGCCATGAAGCCAAAGCATCCGTGACAACCTTGGATTTCAGCGCCAGTTCCGCGGCTTCCATTCGAGCCTTGAGCGTCTTCTCCTGTGCATCCTGCTGCGGCGTCGGCAACTTGAGCAGCGGGTCAGCATTCCCGATCCGCCCGTCGAGGCCCTTCTCTTTCACAGTGTTGAAGAAGGCGAAGAACTGGTAATAATCCTTGTGCGAGATCGGGTCGTATTTATGGGAGTGGCAGCGTGCGCAGCCCATGGTCAGGCCCATGAATGCCGTCGAAGTTGTCTCGGCGCGGTCGGCCACGTACTCGGTCAGATACTCCTCGGGGATCGCGCCGCCCTCGAAGTTGATCATGTGGTTCCGGTTGAATCCGCTGGCAATCTTGCCTTCCTGACCCGCGTCCGGAAGCAGATCCCCTGCAATTTGGAGCCGCGTAAACCGGTCGAACGGCATGTTCGAGTTGAATGCCTGAATCAGCCAGTCGCGCCACGGCCACATATCGCGATGGCTGTCGATGTGAAACCCGTGCGTGTCCGCATACCTGGCCACGTCGAGCCAGTCCATCGCCATCCGCTCGCCATGATGCGGCGACGCCAGAAGGCGGTCCACCTGCTTCTCATACGCATCCGGCGATTTGTCGGCAACAAACGTCTGGATCTCGACGACCGTTGGCGGCAGCCCAGTCAGGTCGAGGCTGAGGCGTCGCAATAAGGTACGGCGGTCGGCCTCCGCATTCGGCTGCACCCCATCCCGCTCCAGGCGCGCCTGAACGAAAGCGTCGATGGGGTTGCGGACACCCGACTTGTTGGAGACCGCCGGAAGCTCGGGGCGAACGGGAGCCGTCCACGCCCAGTGCGTCTGCCACTTCGCGCCTTCGGAAATCCAGCGACGGATCGTGTCGATCTGAGCCGGCGTCACGGTTCGATTCGCAGCCGGAGGAGGCATCCGCCTACCGGCTTCGGCGTGCGTCATTCGTTGCAACAAAAGGCTCGCGCCGGGATTGCCCGCTACGATCAGCGACCCGCGCTTCGTCGTCGCCTGTGCTCCTTCCTGCGTGTCCAGACGCACGCCCGCCATGCGGCGCTGCTCATCCGGCCCGTGGCACTGGAAGCAGTTATCCGACAGGATCGGACGTACTTCGGAGTTGAAATCGACTGCCCCGCGAACCGGGCTCAGCAGCAGGGAAAGGAAAGCGAAAGAGAACAGCGCGCGCGACATGCGTGGTACCTATTATCCATCGAATACCTACTGCTCTGGGCCCTCCAGCGCGATCAGTATCCATTTTCCTCGCTGTTTTCCAAATTGCGCCCTCGGCATCAGCGGGCTCATGACGTCACGGGCGTTGACATACCCGCTCTTTCCGTCCAGCGTCTGAACCGGAATCCACTGGACCAGCTCTTCGCCCCCCTGAAGTTCGCCGAGCTGTCGCACCACGTCGAACACAAGAGTGGCGACTGGCCGCGAGTTGGGCGAGGGCCGCTCACGCACCTCCACCTTGTCCTTAACCGCCACCAGATGCCCTGACATGCTCAGATTGTCAGGGAATCGCCACACCAGGTACGGCGACAGGAACAGACTCGGATGCTCCTGAATGAAACCCAGCGACAGCAGGTCGGACAGCCCCTTCCACACGGGTGAGTTCTCGCGGTCGTCAGGCCGCCACCGCTCAACGAATTTGGTCCAGCCCTTGTCTTCGTTCTCAGGCCCGACAACCACGTCCTTGTCCACCAGCTTGCGCAATGCGTCGGTCTTGCGCCCGTCCACCGCGGATCTCAGCTTGCCTACGTAAGACCGAAACGCGGAATCTCGCGCCGTGTCGTCCACCGGGAAGAGTCGGATCACGGGACCCGACTGCGCTTCAGCCAGCAGCGATACGCAGAAGCCGACCAGCAGGAAACGCATTTAGGAAGCGATGAAATCCCATCCGAAGCCAGGCCGGTTCGAAGGACGCATGTAGAGCCCTTCCGGTCCTTTTGTGACGCTGTACTGCTCCGCCCAGAGGTCGTAGACTTCCTTCGGTCCGCCCGGAGCGGGCATGAACATCTCAGCCCACGGACAGTTCGTGGTGGCCATGATGTAGTGCACTCCTTCGCCGAGCCCTCCGCCGTGCGGTATCACCGGGATGTCGTACGCGGCCGCCAGCGCGCCGATGCGCCTCATTTCCGTCAACCCACCGCACCAGTTAATGTCTGGCTGCCAGATCTCAGCGCCTCTGTGCTCCAGCAACTGGCGGAAACCGTATCGCGTGTATTCGTGCTCCCCGGTGACGATACGAGTGCTCTTGATCGCCGCGTTCAGCCGCCCGAATCCCTCATAATCATGCGGCTGCAGGCACTCCTCCATCCAGTACACCTTATTCGGCGCGAACATCTCCGCCATCTCCAGCGTGTAGCGCTCCGTCCACGCCATCCAGCAGTCCAGCATGATGTCGCCGTCCGCGCCCAGCTTCTCGCGCGTGGTCTTCACCAGGTCGACATTCTTCCGCATGCCCTCTTTCCCATCCGCGGGGCCATAGGGGATCGCGAGCTTTAGCCGCCGGAATCCGGCTTCCATGTGCTGGTCGATGTCATTGCCCGTGCAGTAGATGGGGATGCGTGGCTTCGTTTCGCCACCCAGCAGTTTGTACACCGGCATCTGCAGTGCGTTCCCGACCAGATCCCACAGCGCCAGGTCGACGCCGCTGATCGCATTGATCACGACGCCGGCGCGCCCGTAGGACATAGTCGAACGCCAGAGAATGTCCCAGATGCGCTCGATGTTGAAGGGGTTCTCGTTCATCAGCAGCTTCGTCAGGTGCTTTTCGACCACGAAGCTTCCGCCCGGACCGCCTCGGCCGTAACCCTTCACGCCCTTGTCCGTGCCGATTTCCACGGTGAAGCCGCCGAGCGCCGGATCATTGGCCATGAACAGCGTTCGCATAGCCTTGTACTCCGGATAGATCGACATCGGGTTGGCAACCTCTACCCCACCCGTTGACCACGAACCAGCCGACGGCTTGTACGCTGGAGTCGGACGCCTCGGCGTGGTCTTCACGATTCGAACACTCGTAATCTTCAGGTCGCTCTTCTCTGACTGAAATGCCAGCGCGGGGAGACTCACCGCGGCTCCCGCACCACAAACTGTCGATACAAATTTTCGGCGATTCATACGTGTCTCCTCCTCCATCACTGGTTCAGTGGTCCCACCGCGAACGACAGGATCGAGTTACCTGCCGCAATCGCTACATACTGCCTGCCGCCGCTGATGTAAGTCATCGGCGAGGCCTTCCATGCCTGACCGGTCTCAAAATGCCACAGCGTCTTACCCGTCTTCGCGTCGACTGCCGCAAACCCGCCGCCCGTCTCACCGTAGAACACCAGGCCACCCGCGGTCGCCAGCACGCCGGAGTAGTTTGTCTCCGGAGCGCCCACCTGAAGAATCTCCCAAACCACTTTGCCAGTCTCCGGATCTATCGCGCGCAGGTAACGCTCGGCCAGGCTTGTGGGGTCGGGTGCGCTCTCAAAGATGTTGCCGGACGTCAGGTACAAGCTGCAGTCTTCGTTCGCCATTACGTAAAACAGCCGCGTCCCGGGATGATACGCCGTGGCATACCAGTTCGTCGCGCCGCGCACCGCGGGGCACGTCTTCACGCCCGCCGCGGTGGGTTCATTGTTGCCGGTGAGAATCGGACGGCCATCCGCGCCGATGCCGCTGGCCCAGTTCAGCCGCTTCACAAACGGTGTGCCCAACAGCAGTTCGCCCGTCACACGGTCCAGCACATAGAAGAAGCCGTTCCGGTTGGCCTGCATTAACAGCTTCCGGTCGCGGCCCTTGAACTTCGTGTCGATCAACAGCAGCGGCTCCGTCGCGTCCCAGTCGTGCACGTCATGGGGCGTGAACTGGTAGTACCAACGCAGCTTGCCCGTCTTTGCATCCAGCGCCAGCACGCAGTTCGAATACAGGTTGTCGCCCTGTCGCAGCTTCCCGTCGGTGTCCGGGAATGGGTTCCCCGTTGGCCAGTACAGGACCTGTGTCTCGGCGTCATACGATCCCGTCATCCACGTGGCCGCGCCGCCGTTTTCCAGCGCCGGACCCTGCCATGTTTCCGCAGCCTTCTCGCCGCGCATCGGCAGAGTGCGGAATCGCCACGCGAGTTCGCCAGTCGACGCCTTGTAAGCGGCGAAGAAGCCCTTCAGTGGCGCGTCGCCTCCGGAGATTCCTGCCACCACAAGGTCGCCCGCGATCAGGGGAGCACCCGTCGCCCCGTAGTTGCCGGGTGATTCCGGCATCCACACGTCCCACATCAGCGCGCCCGTGATTCGATTCAGGCAGATCAGATGAGCGTTGTCGGTGGTGAAGTACACGCCGTCGCCCAGAATCGCGACGCCCCGGTTGGCGCCCTTGGCCGCATCTCCGGAGATGCCGGTGGTGTTCCTTGGACGCGAGTAACACCAGATCTCGCGACCCGTCCGTGCGTCCACTGCACACACCTGATTCGGGGCAGTCACATACATCACGCCGCCCGATACCAGCGGCGTCGCCTGCAGTGGCGAATGCGGAAGCTGATACGTCCACTGCAACTGCAGGCCATTAACTGACGCGGTGTTGACAGCATCCAGCGGGCTGAACCGGTTCCCATGAGAATATCCGTTGTACGTCGGCCAGTCGCCGCGCTTCGGATTGTTCAACGCATCGATTTGCGCCTGAGGTATGGACGGCACCGAAGCTTTCACTGGACCGTTCACGCCAGCCAGTCGACTGAGATAGGCCAGCAGATCGGTCCGCTCGGTTGCAGTAGCTTTGAGCGGAGGCATCAGTGGCGCTTCAGGAGTAATGCCGGTGTATTCCGATTCGAGCAACGAATGGAAGACACCATCGAGTGTCTGTAGTTGCAGATCGTGCGCGCCCTGATTGCGTGCGAATCCTCGCAGGGTGGAGCCGTCCTTCCGCTTCACCTGCACCACGTCCCACGTGCTCTGTGGGCAGTAGGCCCATGGGGGGCAGCCAGCGACAGATCGGGATTTGACGCGTGGCGCGGACGGATTCTCCAGCACCTGACGCAGTTCCGGAAGCGTCATCTGCCGGCCGACTTCCGACAGGTCCGGACCCTTCACGGCACCCGCTCCCCGAACCATGTGGCACGAAGCGCAGGCTCCCTTCCCGAAGAAGAATCGCTCACCCGCCGCCACGTCGCCCTCTGGCTGAACGTCGAATGCGGATGCATTAAACGAACGTATCCATCCGGCCAGTGCGACAAGCTGATCCTCCGGAAGGCGAAACGGAGGCATGCCTCCGGAGCCGCGGAAGATGATGTCGCGGATCTGGGTAGCAGACCGGCTTCGAAGGCTTCGATTATTGACCAGGCCGGGGCCGCGATCCGTCCCCCGAGCCCCTGCGCCATGACAGCTTTCACAATGCTGCGTGAACAACGCTTCGGCTACAGGCTTCGTTTCCTGCGCGAACGCAAGCCCCGTGAAGAGTGCCACCACAGCGACAGGAACGCGGCTCATGTGGACGCCATACTAACAGAGTGGTTTCCCGCCGAGGACTACCTGAGATGGATGGGCTGGCTCAGAGCACCGTTGCCCGCCGAATCCCACACCGCAAAACGAACCCATTTCTTACCCGCTGCATCGAACGGAATACGGAATTTCCGGCTTCCAAACGGAGCCATGTCTTTCAGATCAATCAACTGCCGGTCGACTCTGGTCCCGTCGCTCCACACCAGCTCGGCGAACTCGGGAGGAAACGTCCATTCCACCTCGGCGGAGTAGACGCGTTTCGTTCCTGTGCCTTCCACCGCCCAGTTGCGAAGAAGAACCTCACCGCTGGTGACAAAGAAATCTCCACCGCGAAGGGCCTGCACCACCGAGCCCCATCCTTCCTTAAACCTCGGCACGCGGTCGAGCTTCACGTAATTCACCATTAACTGCGGGTACGTCTCATCGTCGGGGTACTTCATGTATGTGTCGCCCTCGGCGATCATGTACTTCGCTCCAGCCCAGTTGTTCATGTCGTCGAGGAGGCCGAAGCACCGCTCCTCGCACAGCCGTTTCTGTGACAAATCGACAGGTAAGGACTGAAAAGACCCACCCAGAAAGCGGTCGCTCTGGAAGAAGTCTTTGTCTCGCACCGCGTCGGGAAACCCGGTGGAGCCCTTCGTTCTGGGATGCGTCTGCCATACGAGCCCGCCCTCGTCCTTCAGCATCTTCAACTCGTCGGGCGCGCTTTCGGCGTGATACACCTTGCCGTACCCGGGCATGCTTTCCATGAGCGGCTGCTTCCGTGGCGCAGCCGGCTTCGCGTGCGTGTAGAACAGCGGCTGGGGGAAGAGGAACATGTAATGTCCGCCGAAATTCCGATCCGGCTCTTCTCCTGGCATCAGGAGGAAATCACGGTCGGAAAATCGTTCACACCCTTCGAAATAGACCTTCTGTTCATCCAGTCGAACCTTGCCCGTGTCATTCGGATGAGAATCGCTGTGGAAATCCGCCAAAATGGCAAGGTTAATACCCAGGTCGCGAAACACGGGAAGCCACGTGGGCTCCTCATCGATGGTCCCCGCGTCCGTCAACTGCTCATTGAAATGAAAGTGGAAGTGGCTTACCAGCACCTTGTAGCCCGGGACAGGCTTGTACACATCATCATGCGTGAACGCCATGACGGCCTGTTGCGTCGACTTACTGTCCGACGGGCTGAGGTAGAAATAAACCGGCATATGCTGTTCGGTATTCGGAGGCGCATTGTACAAAGCATAGTTATTGAGGAACCCGCGCGCCTGGTTTACGCGTCGGGTCCAGACCTCGTCCGACACGCCCCAGGGTTTAGCCCCGAATTCCCGGTCAGGCTGCCGCACGCCCATGGAGAAACTGCTCTCGCTGTCTTTCCGGTAATACACATAGCCAAGGTTCGTCTCCACCTCGCGCGAGAAAAAGAACTTGTGCGACGGTGGAAATACCGCCAGTGATCCGCCGTTCGATTCGAGAATAGCCAGCCGGTTTCGAGCGCGCAGCCCAACCGGATCCTGGTTAACGGCACCGCCGAAAGCGTACCGCTGCCAGCCTCGAGCCGTGTCCCGCCACACCATCCTGCTGTCGTCACGGATACTGAACCCCTTGAGGCCGCCAACGTATTTGTACGCGACCGACGGCTCCGTCGTCTTTGCCACAAGCTCCTGACGCACAAGGTTGGTGCCGCGGTAAACGGTGTACATCAAAGAGCCGGAGAAGACACCCGCCCTGACTCCAGGAAAAGTGACCTCGATTCGTGCACCGTCGGTTTTGACCTGACACCCGGACGCCTGGAATGTAGCCCAGGAGCGATTGATCTCTTCCGGCTTGCGTGGCAAATCGACATTCGTGCCAGCCCGCCCGGGCACCATCAAAGGTGCGTCCCAGAAGGCGTTCCACTTTTCCCGCTCCACCACCTCTGGAGTCAGCGCAATGCCAAGCTCCTTCAACGGACCCACCTGCTGCTGTGACAGTCGGCGCATGCCGCTTGTGATCTGGAACTCCGGGCTCAGGTTGCCGCCGAGAATCAGCCACTTTCCACCTTCTTTTCTTGCTGCCAGTTCCTGCACCACAGGCTGTCCGTCGCGGATTGTGAACACGGCCCGAAGCTGTTCGCGGCGCTCGCCCTGCCATGTCAACTCCAGGAGTCCGCTGCGCATCTGGGCTCGGAGCCCGTCCCGCGGCTTATAATTCGCGAGGTCGCAGGAAACGTCCGCATGCACGGTGGTGGAAATCCAGAGACAAAACAGGAGTACGTTCGGTAAACGCTTCATAAATTCTCCAGCTGCTCCCGGTAATCCTATACGAAACCACCACGGCGCCTGTACTTGTGATATCTTCAGCCGATTGTGAAACGTCGAGAATTCCTGTCCACTCTTGCAGCCTCCGTCCCGCTCTACGGCGGAAGCCGTGTGCCCATCCGTAAGGCGAAAGTCACAAGGCTGTTCAAGTCGCCAGATGGTCACCCCAACGCTCTTGAGGCAACGCCGCAGGGCTTATGGGTGGGCGAGCAGGTTACCGACAGCGCATACCTCCTCGACTGGCGCACGGGGGAAGTTCTCAGGAAGGTCAGGACGGAGTCATCCAACACGAGCGGGCTCGCGTACGGCGGGGGCTATCTGTGGATGGGGGCCAACGGCGGACCGCTGATGCGGGACCCTCGTCCCGACGAACTGAAGTACGGTCGCATTGTGAAGGTGGATGTCGAAACCGGCCGCACCGTTGGACTGTATCGAATGCCCGATGAGGGCGGAGTCCACGGCGTGCTCTACGCGGACAATTCGCTTTGGGTGACCTGTTTCAAGTGGAACTGCATCGCGCGCCTCGATCCCGACACTTTCAAAGTACAGGCAAAGATACCTTTCCACCTGACCCGCCCACACGGGCTGGCGTGGGACCCTCCGGGCATCTGGGTGGGATATTCCAACGATTACCTGTTCATGAAGCAGGACGTCGGTGACGGACGCGTGCTCGACATCGTGAGCCTGGAAAAAGGCAAAGATCCCGATCCGCATGGCATGGACGTGTATCAGGGGCGAATTTACTACTGCGATGCCGGAATAGCGCCGCCAGGTGTGCCGAACAACAGTCCCGATTCCGGCTATATTTGCCGCATTGACTAAGAGGCTGAACAGCATGAACAGACGAACCGCACTCGCCGGATTCCTGCAATTTCTGGCCGGATCTCCATTGCTCCGCGCCGACCGTAAGTTTGCTGAACTAAAAGATCCCATCTTCCAGGCTGTTAACCTGTTTGATTTTCAAAAGCTGGCCAAAGCCAAAATGGACCCGCTGGCGTGGGATTACATCGATGAGGGTTCGGAAGACGAAACCGCACTGCGCGACAATCGCCTTGGGTTCGACAAGATCATCATTCGCCCGCAGTTTCTGCAGCACGACGTGAAGGACATCGACATATCCACGAAGCTGCTGGGCAAGACGCTCGCGCAGCCACTGTTTCTGTGTCCGACAGGTGGAAAGAACTGCGTCCTGCCCAACGGCGACCTCGAAATTGCGCACGCCGCCGGTGCTACCAACACCATGATGATTCTGAGCGGTGGCGTCCCGGCTCCCGACAGCAAGGGTCCTGCGAACTGGTGGCAGTTCACGACCGCAGCCGAGTTCCGCACGAAAGACCAAATGGTCTCTTTCGCCGAGCAGCTGCAGGACAAAGGCTGCAGCGGGATCTCCGTTACCGTGGACATCTATCATGTCTCTCACCGCGAGCGCAGCGTCCGCAACAGGCTGGTTCGCAACTGGTGTAACGGTGCGGGGGTGCCTCGCGACGCGACGGGCAAAGTCACGTATAACGACGATGACCTGGTCTGGACAACCGGCGAATATCCCGCGCCTCGACGTTTCCCCACGCCCACGTGGGATACGTTGCAGAGGCTGCGTGAGAACTCCAAGCTGCCAGTGATCGTCAAGGGCATCATGACGGCTGAGGACACGGAGCGCGCCGTCAAATTCGGTATGTCCGGCGTGGTTGTTTCCAATCATGGAGCGCGCCAGCTCGATTCCGTTGGCGGGACTATCGAAGCCCTGCCTGAGTGCGTGAAGGCCGCTAACGGCAAGATCCCGGTTCTGGTCGACGGCGGCTTCCGCCGAGGCACGGACATCTTCAAGGCGCTCGCGCTGGGAGCCACCGCCGTCGGGATTGCGAGGCCCTACCTGTGGGGGCTCGGCGCATTCGGCAAGCGAGGTGTGGAACGCGTGATCGAACTGCTGCGCTCCGAACTCGCCGTCGACATGGGTATGGCGGGCGTCGCGAAGATCTCGCAGATTGAGCGCTCCCACGTGCGGATTCGCGGCTGACGCTGCCCGTTGGTTCTGACTATACTCATCTAAGGTGGCCTGCGCCCCAGGAAGGACGCACGAGGGAGAATATGTCGTACTCGCCTGGCAGGCATGGCTCTGTCTTACTGCTTGCCGGATTCGCTGCTGTGGTTTGCGGTCAGACCCCCGCCGGCAGCAATGCTGCCTCCATTCTTCAGGCGAAGTGCGTGGCGTGTCACGGAAAGACGCGCATGTCCGAGCTCGATTTGCGCACTGCTGCGGGCCTTCTCAGGGGCGGAAAGCGCGGACCCGCGGTTGTGCCCGGGAATGCCGACCTCAGCCTGCTCTACCGCGCAGTTCGGCGTGAAGGCGACCTCCACATGCCGCCCGGTTCCACGCCTCTCTCCGCTTCTGATATCGCGGCAATCCGCGACTGGATCAACGCAGGAGCGCACCTTGAGTCGACAGAGGAGGCGCCCGTCTGGTGGTCGTTTCGAAAGCCCGTTCGTCCACCCGTTCCTTCGCTGAAGAAGTCCGCCGCCTCGACGAACCCTTTAGATGCATTCATCCTCGCGAAACTGGAACAGAAGGGACTCGCCAGTGCGCTTCCCGCCGACCCTCACACTCTGGTTCGACGCGCGTACTTCGATCTGCACGGCCTGCCCCCGACGCCCGAGCAGGTGGATGAGTTCGTCAAAGACCCATCCCCGGATGCGTACGCGAAGCTCATTGATCGGTTGCTCGCGTCGCCTCGTTACGGTGAGCGATGGGGACGCCGCTGGCTGGACCTGGTTCGTTACGCCGACACCTCGGGCTTTGAAACCGATCACTTCTACGTGACAGCCTGGCGCTACCGCGACTACGTGATCCAGTCGTGGAATACGGACAAGCCATACAACGTGTTTGTTCAGGAGCAGATTGCCGCGGATGAACTATGGTCCACCAACATGGACCTTGAAGGGACCTCGACCTTACCGAAAGCGAAGGAAGAAAACGTCAACCGCCGCATTGGGACATCCCTGTTTACGCTGGGCGCGTTCCCCATTGAGTACACCTATTACGGCGACCAGTACCGCGCGGAATGGCAGGCCGAGGCCGTAGACATTGTTGGCGCCGCGTTTCTTGGACTGACCGTCGGGTGTGCGCGTTGCCACGACCACAAATTCGATCCCATCAGCCAGCGGGACTATTACCGGCTGACGGCCTTGTTTGCGGGCAGCACGGAGCGCGAAATTCCCCTCGGCAGTTTGTTCGACGTGCAGACCTCCTCGCGAGGCTTTCCACTGATCGCGCAAGCCGAGGCATACAAGCGCATGGCCCGCGCGGCACGCGGCCGGCGGGGCGAAACATCGGATGCGCAACGCGCGGACCTGTTGCAGAAACTGGGAGAGGCGTACCTCCGTGCACCCGAGCATTACCCGTTCGCCAATGTACTGGGCCACGAAGAAACCGTACCCGATACACACGTCCTGAACAAGGGCGACTGGCGCAGCAAGGGGCCAAAGGTGGAGCCCGGCTTTATTGCGGCGCTTAACCCAGGTCCGCCGATCGACGAACCGAAGGGTTACCAGTTCATACCGCAGAGACGAAAAGCACTGGCACAGTGGTTGACCTCCGCGGATCAGCCGCTACTCGCAAGGGTGATGGTGAACCGAATCTGGCAGGGGCATTTCGGCGAAGGCATCGTGCGCACGCCCAACGATTTTGGACGCCAGGGCGACGCGCCCACCCATCCGGAATTGCTCGACTGGCTTGCGGTTGAATTCGTTGAGAAGGGCTGGAGCATGAAGCACCTGCACCGGCTGATCATGCTGTCGAATACTTACAAAGCATCGAGCATTGCCTCCGACGACAGCCTTCAAAGGGACCCGGAGAATCACTTCCTGAGCCGTATGAATCGGCGCAGGCTCGATGGCGATGCTGTGCGCGACACCCTGCTTGCCGTCGCAGGAACACTGAACCTGAAGATGGGGGGTGTGGGCGTGATCCCAGCCTTGACGAAAGAAGAAATTCTGGCAGCGCGGATGCCTGAGTTGTGGCCCGTAAATCCCGACCCGGCCGAACACGCGCGGCGTAGCATCTACCTGCAGATGAAGCGTTCCATGACCTTGCCCATGCTGCAGATCTTCGACGCGCCCGACAGCGCCAGCAGTTGTGCCCGGCGCGAAACATCGACAGTGGCACCGCAGGCGCTCGCGATGATGAACAGCGATTTCACCACAGCCCAGTCGGAGCAGTTCGCAACTCGCATACAGAAGCAGGCGGGCGACACTTCGGAAGCCACCGTAGACACCGCGTGGCGCATCGCTTTCGGCCGGCGGCCGTCACCCGATGAACGAGCCGGCTCACTCGACTATTTGCGCCGAAATTCCCTGCAGCGACTCTGTTTACTTTTGTTCAATATGAGTGAGTTTATCTATGTCGACTGACGAATCGCGCCGCAAGTTTCTGCAGAACGCGGGGCTCGGGATCGGCTGGCTCGCGACACTGGACCTGCTCCAGCAGGCGGCTGGTGCAACACCGCAATCGCCCGCGTCTGCGAAACGGATCATCTCGCTGTTCATGCAGGGCGGCCCAAGCCAGGTAGACACATTCGATCCCAAACCGTTGCTGAACAAACTGCACGGGCAGCATCCGCCGGCAAGTTTCGGAGATGAGGACTTCCAGAACGGCAAACTTGCGCAGCAAGTCATCCTCGGAACAAAGCGGACCTTTACACGACACGGAAACTCGGGCCTCGAAGTATCGGACCTTTTACCGCATATCGCCACCAGGGTCGACGATCTGGCGGTAATTCGATCCTGTTTTCATGAAGGCTTCACACATTCCCAGGCGCAGTTCCTGATAAACAACGGCTGGCCACGGATCGGCCGGCCGAGCCTGGGCTCGTGGATTCTGTACGGGCTCGGGAGTGAGAACAAGAATCTGCCCGGCTTCGTGGTGCTGCTGGAGGGCGGCGTGCGCTCCGGACCGGGCGTGTACGGTCAGGGCTTTCTCCCGGCTGCTTATCAGGGCACATCGTTCCGACCTGGGCGCAATCCCATCCTCAACCTAAGCCCACCAGCGGGGATGAAGTCGGATGCGCAGCAGGACATGCTTCAGACACTTCGCAGCATGAATGAGCGGCACCTGGCATCACGCAACAATGATTCCGAACTGGCGGCGCGCATTGCGTCCTATGAGCTTGCGTTCCGAATGCAGATGGCGGCGCCGGAAGCAACGGACATCTCCGGTGAATCGAACGCGACAAAGAAGCTGTACGGCCTGGATAACCCTGTCAGCGCGGACTTCGGCGGGCGTTGTCTGCTGGCGCGTCGACTGGTGGAGCGCGGAGTACGCTTCGTGCAGGTCTGGTCTGGTAACGGGATGAACGCAACGGACTGGGACGGGCATATCGCGTGCGACGAGAACCATCGGAATAAAGCTGCGCAAACCGACAAAGCCGTTGCCGGTCTGCTCACCGATCTTAAGTCGAGAGGCTTGCTGGAGGACACGCTCGTGATATGGGGAGGCGAGTTCGGCCGTAGCCCGACATCGGATGGCGGCGCCAACGGGTCGGAAGGCCGTGATCACAATCCATACGGTTTCACCATCTGGATGGCCGGCGGTGGCGTGCAGGGCGGCAGGGTAATCGGGTCGACCGATGAACTCGGTCTGCGGGCCGTCAGTGACAAGGTTCATCTCCATGATCTGCACGCCACGATACTCGCGTTGCTTGGACTCGACCACAAGAAGCTTACATTCCCCTACCTCGGCCGCGACTTTCGGCTGACCGATGTGGGTGGCAGCACCGAGCTTGTCGACAAGCTCAGAAAGGCTTAGCGATGACCCGGACTGTACTGGTATTTCTCCTCGCCGCTACACTTGCGCTGGCCGATGCCACGGAGGAGGTGCGCGACGCCGCACGTGGCTGGACAGACGCCGCGGTGAAGCAGGACGCTGGTGCGCTTGATCGATTCCTCGCGACCGATCTCCAGTACGCGCACGCCGGCGGGCAGACCCAAAACAAGGAACAGTACATCGCTGCCGTAATGAAGGGACCGCCGCGATATGAGTCGTTCCGCTTCACAGGGCTCGATGTCCGGCTGTACGACAACGTCGCGGTATTGACTGGCTTTGTCGACGTGAAGATGGTCGGGCAGGAGAGCTTTCGCGTTCGCACACTGCAGGTGTATACCCGGAACAGCGGCCAATGGCGGATGGCAGCGCACCAGTCGACACGGCTCAGCAAGTGACCGCCGTATCCTGCGCTGTTTGTGATAGACTCATCCGACCATGAGAGCCTGGCTCAGCCTCATCCCCTTGCTTCTGATCAGTGGCGCCGCGTCCGCCGAGACGGTGGTGCTGCAGAACTTCACCCTCATCGACGGCACGGGAAAATCTGCCGTTCCGAATGCGGCGATGGTCGTCACAGACGGGCGCATCCGCTATGCGGGTCCCAAAGCAAAGCTCCCCGCGCAGCCGCAAGGAGCCACAACGCTCGATCTGACAGGCAAGTACGTGATGCCTGGGATCATTAATCTGCACGGCCATCTCGGCAATGTGAAGGGCCTTGTGCAGGACCCGGTGAACTACACGCCGGAGAACCTCGACGCCAACCTGAAGACATATGCGCAATACGGGGTGACGACAGTCGTCAGCATGGGCAGCGACCAGGACCTGCTGCTGCAGCGCCGTGCGGAACAGCGCGCCACGGGACGTCCGAAAACCACGCGCATCTATACCGCATACAGGGGCTTTACAGGTATCGCCGGCTACCCAACCTCGGCGCCGGGCATGAAGGGCGTGCCTTTCGAAGTCGCGACAAAGGCAGAGGTCGTCAAAGACGTTGCCATCCTTGCCGATAAGAAAGTCGATCTGGTGAAGATCTGGGTCGACGACCACTTCGGAAAAGAACGTAAGATCCCACTCGATCTCTCGGCCGACATCATTGCCGAAGCTCACAAACACGGTCTCAAAGTCGGTGCGCACATCTTCTACTACGACGACGCGAAAAACCTGGTCGACCGCGGCCTCAACGCGCTGCTTCACAGTGTGCGCGACAAGGATGTGGACGACGCTTTCATTGCGTCGATGAAGAAGAACAATGCGTGGATGGCCGCCGCAACGTTCACGCGGGAATTGTCGGCGTTTGCTTACGCGAAACCTCCCGAATGGTTGAAAGATACGTTCTTCTCGCGGTCCGTGACGCCGGATGTGATCAAGACCCTCAGCACTCCCGGACAAAAAGCAGTCGCTTCCGATCCGCGATTTGAAACGGGACTGCAGGTTGCGAAACGGAATCTAAAGCGTCTTGTCGACGCCGGAGTGAAGTACGGATTCGGCACCGACACCGGACCGCCGGGGCGCTTTCCCGGTTACTTCGAGCACGTCGAAATGCAGATGATGGCGGAAGCCGGGCTGACGCCGTCACAGATTATTCAGGCCGCGTCGAAAAATTCAGCCGAATTTCTCGGCGCCAGTAAGGACCTTGGCACCCTCGAGGCGGGCAAGTGGGCAGACCTCATCGTGCTTGGCCGCAACCCGCTCGACGACATCCGGAACACCCGGTCGATTGAGACTGTGATGATCGCCGGACAAAAGGTGAATTGATATGCGCACAGCCGTTGTGCTGACTGGATTGCTTGCTGCTGTTACTTGCGCCATCGCCTGGCAGCAGCCCAAAGAAGAGGCTTCCTGGGCTCCAAAGTCCGAGCCCGGCATATACCCGCCTGGCCACCGCGCCCACACGAAACTTGCCGATCTCAAGACGCTGCACAAGGGCCAGACTGACTGGCGCGAGACGGTCGTCGACGATGCCCATCTCAGAGCGGAGTATGTGCAAATGAAGCCCGGCACAAAGGTCGGGCGGCGCTTTCATCCCGACACCCGCGCCTGGTGGATTGTCATGGATGGAGAGATCCGGTTTGAGATCGAAGGACAGGATTCGCTAATCGCACGCAAGGGATCAATGGTGCAAGTCCCAATGCAGACGATCTACTCGATGGAGTCTTTGGGCGATAAGCCGTCATTGCGCTTTGAAGTCAACATCGCGAAGGCCAAGACGCTTTACCCGCGGGACGCGAAGCCACCAGAAATGCCTGGCGCGACGTGGATTCCGGTAACGCTCGGTCGAACGCCCCAGCCTTACGGGTACGGGAACAAGCCCCACATCAATTTGTACGAGTTGCAAAAAGACCCCAACTACAAAGGAAGTCGCTTTGTGCACGATGATCGCGCCGTGTCGAATATCATCTACGGGAACGCAAAGAATCTGCCTCCACTCAATGAGAAGGACAAAGGTCACTATCATGTCGAATGCGCGGAATTCTGGCTGGTGATGCAGGGTCAGATCCGCTATCCGATTGAGAAAGTAGGTGTCATCATTGCCAGCGAGGGCGACGTTGTCTACGTCCCGCCGTTTACGTTCCACGCGCCACGCTTCTGGGGCGACGGTCCCAGCACACGGCTCGCACTCAACGGGTTCCCGAACATCGCTCATCTTCGCGAGGCGCATTAGTTGTCATCGGTTGCGCCACATCCCGCGGCTGAACTGGTGTCGACACGGCCCACCCGCGTTCGACATCTGGTTCTGTGGCTCACCGTCTCGGCGTACATGATCACGTACATGGACCGTGTCGTGATCTCCTCCGCTGTTCCCATGATTCAAAAAGAATTCGGGTTCAGTATGGTCACAATTGGATGGATTCTGTCATCGTTCCGCTGGGGATATGCGCTGTTTCAGATCCCGGGCGGATGGCTCGGCGACCGCATCGGGCCACGAAACGCTCTGACGCTGATCGTTTGCTGGTGGAGCGCGTTCACATGCCTGACAGCGCTGTCGTGGAGTGCGGCGTCGATGGCTGTCACTCGCTTCCTTTTCGGTGTCGGCGAGGCAGGAGCGTTCCCCATCGCGACACGCTCACTCTCACGCTGGATGCTGCCATCCGAGCGCGGCTATGCACAAGGCGTAACGCATGCCGGATCTCGACTGGGCGCCGCTCTCACGCCGCCGCTCGTTGTCTCATTGATGGCCTTGTACGGCTGGCGTTCGCCATTCCTTATCTTCGGGCTGCTCGGGATTGGCTGGGCCGCTGTCTGGTATTTCTGGTACCGCGATACCCCGGCGGAACATCGGTCTGTAAATGCAGCCGAACTGGCGTTGATTCATGCGGCGACCGGAAATCGTTCCCGCCGCACCGCGACGGTTCCGTGGCGAGCCATCCTTACCTGCCCTACCGTCTGGTATCTCTCCGCGATGTACTTCTGCTATGGATATTGCCTGTCGGTCTATCTCGACTGGTTTCCCACATATCTAAAAGAAAGCCGCGGATTCAACCTGAAAGAGATGGGATTCTACGCTTCATTGCCATTGTTCGCAGGCACACTCGGCGACCTGGCGGGTGGCTGGCTCTCCGATGTCTGGCTGAAACGCACGGGCGACATCCGGCGGTCGCGTCGGTTCATCGGTTTTGCAGGGTTCGCACTGGCCGGGGCCGCTATCCTGCCTGCCGCGCTGACAGATGCGCCACTCACCAGCGTGTGGTTCAGTTGCCTCGCGTTCTTCGGACTCGAACTGACGGTTGGTGTGAGCTGGGCCGTGCCGCTCGACATTGGTGCCGACTATGCGGGTTCAGTCTCCGCGGTGATGAACACCTGCGGCAATATTGGCGGCGCGATATCGCCCACGATACTCGGATACCTGGTGCATAACATGGGCTGGAAGGAACCGTTTCTGGTTGCATCGGCCATGTGCATGATCGGTGCCGTACTGTTTCTCAGAATCGACGCCAGTCGTCGGGTAGAATTTTTGGAGTCGTAATGTTTATCAATCCAGACAAATGTGTGGCCTGCGGCAACTGCACATACGTGTGTCCCATGGGTGCCATCTACATCGACCCGCAGATCAGGCGCGCCACCGTCAACCGTGACGAGTGTGTCGAGTGCTATGCCTGCTACAACGGCCTCAGTCAGGAACACCTGAACCCGACCGTGGTGCGCACCATGCGCAGGCTATTTCAGATGATGCGTCTACGCTTCGATCCCGAGCCCGACGTTTGTCCGACCGCGGCATTCGAGCCCGATGAACTGGTGTGGCCGCGTGTGGTGCGGCGCGCATTCTCAGACCCGCGCGTGCCGCACGAATCCACCGGCGTCGAAGGCCGTGGCACGGAAGAAGTGAAGACCAACGACGTTTCGGGCCGCGTACAAGTGGGCGAGGTCGGATTCACAATCGAGTTCGGCCGTCCCGGAGTGGGCGTCTGGTTTCGCGAGATCCAGACGGCGTGCCACATGCTTGCACGCGCCGGAGTATCGTTTGAGAAAAAGAATCCAATTACCTCCTTAATGACGGACGTGAGCACAGGCACTCTGCGTGACGACATCATGAATGAGAAGCTGATGTCAGCGATCGTGGAGATTAAAGTGCCTGTGGCGCGTACTGAGGAAATCGTGCGCCTGGTGTGGGAGATCGAAAAGCACGTCGATACCGTGGTCGCGCTCGGAGTAGGGACTCGATGCGATGAAACGGGCGATGAAACAGTGGTCGCCTCCATCCTGGAAAACCTCGGATACAAGCTGCACAGAGCCAAAACCAATGTTGGGCTTGGCCGGATTACCAACGTCGTGGAACAGGCAAAGCCGGAAACCGCAGGAGCAGGACGATGACCAACACGCTGCACCGTTTTGGAAGCGCCGATAGCTTTCGGGATGACTTCATTATTTTCGCAATCGCGAGCCGTGGGAAAAACGAGCAGGGTGCACTCGATAAGCTGCGCGAATTCCTGCGTCTTGCGGCGACGTTCGGTCCTGTGAATCTCGGCGATGCACGCCACGGTGGCGCATTGCGTCCGTGCAAGAGCCTGGACCCGACATCACACTGGAACCGGGACATAAAGCCTGATTTCGATGCTGTCATCGCTGGCCTCGACCACATCACCACAGTGGCCGCGGTGTTCGACGACAGAGTCAGGGCGGAAGACTTCCTGAAGGCCGTGAAAGAACGCGACTTCGGCATGAGCATCAATATCTCGACCAGCGTGGATGGTGCCGACCAGTGCTGCCATGCGGCTGGCATTCCGCGGCACAGCGTTGGGTATTCGCTCGGATTCGAAGGCAAAACGGAACATTTGCCTAACAGTCATGTGCTCATGCTGTCCACAATGTGCGGACACGGTATGGTGGCGAACTCCCTTGCGAAAAAAATGATCGACTGGGTGAAGGAAGGCCGTCGCACGCCTGAGCAGGCCGTCACTTACCTGGCGCGGTTCTGCTCCTGCGGCGTCTTCAATCCGAGCCGCGCAAAGCGTATCCTCGAAGAAGCACGTACCAGTACGAAGTAGGGAGATGCCATGATCGCGAGGCGGGAGTTCCTGCTCGTTTGTGCGGCTGCGGCCGCCTCGGCGAAAGAGACGGTTCGCCGCGTCAAGGTCGAGACTGTCTTCAAGTCGCCCGGACCTCAGCCCAACGGATTGCAGGCCACAGCGGACGGGCTCTGGATCCTCGACCAGAAGGACAATCGTGCCTACCTCGTCGACTATGAGCGAGGTAAGGTGCTGCGTGCCCTTGAGACCGATTCCAAAGCGGGCAGCGGGATCACCTTCGATGGCGAGGCGATCTGGATCGCGTCCACTTACAGCCGAGAGATCATTCGATCCGATGCGAAGACTGGCAAGACACTGGCTAAATATGCGAGTCCCGGCTCCGGTGCAGTTGCGTGGACTAACGGCCGCCGCAGCCCACTGGCTCCGCCCCCGCCACCGGCCGCCCCAGCCGCGGCACCGCCTGCATCGCGGCAGCCGACTGGTGCCCATGGGCTCGAATGGAAGAACGGCCGGCTTTGGATCTCGGTGCCACCGGCTCAGAAAATCTATCGTCTGAATCCAGCCGGTTTCCAGATTGAACACGAGTTCGCGACAGCGGGCGACAGGCCGCACGGTCTCGGTTGGGAAGGCGACTCATTGTGGTGCGTCGATTCCAACCTCAACGCGATGGTCCGGCACGATGTGAAGACAGGCAAGTGGTCGGAGCGTATCCAGCTTGCCGACAGTGACCCGTTGCCGCACGGGATGACGATCTGGAAAGGGACGGTCTGGTATTGCGACGACGTCGGAGTTGTCTGCCGTTTCCCGCTCCGGTAACCCAATGCCGGAACGTTTGTCGCTGTTGAAGCCTACCGCCATCAACTCTATTCTTGCCGAGGTCCAGACCCTTCAGGTGCAGGGGCGCAAGGTAGCTTCCCTGATGCGCGGCGAACCTGATTTTCCGACGCCCGCGCACATCACGGACGCTGCGATTCAGGCGTTGCAGAACGGCCGGACGGCGTACCCGAATAACCGCGGTGAGGCCGCATTGCGCGATGCGGTCGCGGACAAACTGGCTCGACAGAATGGCGTGACCTGCGATCCCGGCTCGGAGATCCTCATCACGGATGGCGCCACACTGGCGATACACGCCGCGCTCGGTGCGCTGGTCGGACCTGGCGATGAAGTGCTGGTTCCCGATCCCATCTACGATGCGTACCAGTCGCCGATTCGCTTCACCGGCGCCGAACCCCGGCCTGTTCGAAGCACCTCTCACGCCGGTCGATTTGCCTTCCATGTCGACGACCTCGAAGCCGCGTGCACCCCGGCGACTCGTGTTCTGTTGATCAACACACCATGGAACCCCGTGGGCACTGTCCTGACACGTGAGGAACTCAGTAACATCGCCGAATTTGTATGCCGCCGCGACCTCACGCTCATTAGTGATGAGATCTACGAGTCGATTACGTACGACGGCGCAGTGCACATATCCCCGGCATCGCTCTCGCCAGAGATCCGGCGCCGGTGCGTGTTGATCAACAGCTTTTCGAAGACGTACTCCATGACGGGCTGGCGACTCGGATACTGCGCAGCACCACCTGACGTCATTCGGGGCATGCTGCTTGTACTGCAACTGTGCAGCCGTGGTCCCGCGACATTTGTGCAGGACGCAGGCGCAGCCGCGCTCAACGGGCCACAGGACTGTGTGCGGGACATGCTCGACGAATATACACGCCGCAGGAATACCGTCGTCCAACGTCTCGCGGGAATACCGAACGTATTGGTGCATCCGCCCGAGGGCGGCTTCTTCGCCATGCTCGACATCACGCGGACGGGCCGCACCTCGGACGACGTACGCAGGTACATGCTGAACGAACACGGCGTAGCAGTCGTACACGGCCGCGCTTACGGCGAGGCCGGCGAAGGCACTCTCCGTGTCTCTTTCGCATCCGGCGGCGACGTGCTGGATCGCGGACTCCACTTACTAAGTCAGGGACTAACAAATCTGTGATCAAGATATCCGTCGACGCGGCCGCCCTCGAACGCGACCTGCGCCAGAACATCGAAGGCGAGGTCCGCTTCGACACGGTGTCTCGCGCGCTGTACTCGACGGACGCGAGCGTCTATCAGATCCAGCCCATGGGAGTCGCCATACCGCGAACCCGCGAAGACGTCGTGCGCGTTGTGCAGATCTGCCGAAAGCACAGGTGCTCCATCACAATGCGAGGTGGCGGAACATCCCAGGCAGGGCAGGCAATCGGCGAAGGTCTTCAGGTCGACTGCTCGAAATACTTCAACCGAATTCTGGAGGTCAACCCGGAGGAGCGCTGGGTTCGAGTAGAGCCAGGCATAGTTCTCGACGAACTGAACGCAGCTCTGAAGCCGTACAACCTGCGCTTTGCACCGGACATCTCCACAGCCAGCCGGGCAACCGTGGGCGGCATGATGGCCAACAATTCCAGCGGCGCGCGATCGGTCTTGTATGGAAAGACAATCGACCACGTGTTGGAAATGCGGGTGGTGCTGGCCGACGGGTCTGTCGTCCACATGCGCGAACTTGATGCAGACGCACTGGAGCGTGCATGCGAGGGCAACACGCTCGAAGCTCAGTGTTACCGCAGCGTGCGCGACGTCTCGCGGTCCTGTGCCGCTGAAGTCCAGCGCCGCTTCCCGAAAGTGTTGCGTCGAGTCGGCGGGTACAACCTCGATGAGTTCACCGACCCCGCCAAACCATTCAATCTCGCGAAGCTCATCGTGGGTTCGGAAGGAACACTCGGAGTTGTGCTGGAAGCGCGGCTGAACCTGGTGCCGCTGCCGAGAGCCAAATCGGTTCTCGCCATCCAGTTCAACGAAACGCTGGAAGCGCTGGCGGCAACGCCCGTCATCCTTCGGCACAAACCTTCCGCAATCGAGGTGATGGACAAGTTCATCCTTGATTACACAAAGCAAAGTATTGCTCTCGACCGCATCCGTCAGACGTTCATCAAAGGTGATCCCGGCGCGCTGCTCTGTGTGGAGTTCTACGATGACGAGGCCCGCCACCTTCCTCCGCGCATGAATGCAGTGATAGCGGAGCTAACGAGCCTCGGACTGGGTACGCATTTCCACCTCGCGACGAATCCCGACGAACAGGCGAACATCTGGAAGCTCCGGGAAGCAGCCCTGGGTCTGTCCATAGCGATGAAGGATGACGCCAAGTCGATATCCTTCGTCGAAGACACGGCCGTTGCTCCGGAGAAGCTGCGCGACTATATTGAACGATTTCTCGAAATCATTCGACGGCACGAAACTACAGCCGGAATATACGCGCATGCATCGGTAGGCTGTCTGCACGTGCGGCCCGTCGTCAATCTCAAGACCGAGGCAGGCGTAAAGAAGTTCGAATCCATAGCGAACGAAGTGGCCGACCTTGTCCTTGAGTTCGGCGGCGCTCTTTCCGGCGAGCATGGCGATGGTTTGGTGCGTAGTCCGTTCCTCCAGAAGATGTTCGGTCCCGTGATCTACGACGCCTTCCGCACCATCAAGCGCGCGTTCGATCCCGACGGCCTCTTCAACCCGGGCAAGATCGTCGACCCTCCACCACTCACGTCGAACCTGCGCTTAGGGGCCGGCTACATTACGCCCAACCCACAAACATACTTCGACTACTCAGAGTACGGCGGCATGGCCGGCGCGGTTGAGATGTGCAGTGGTCTTGGTGTGTGCCGCAAGAAACTGGACGGAACCATGTGCCCGTCCTACATGGCGACACTGGACGAGGCGCATTCCACAAGAGGGCGCGCCAACGTACTGCGGCTCGCCATGGCAGGCCGGCTTGGCGAAGCGGGCCTCGGCGACGACGGCGTGTTCCGCGTTCTCGATCTGTGCCTCGAGTGCCGCGCATGTAAGGCAGAGTGTCCCGTCGGTGTTGATGTAGCCAGATTCAAAAGTGAGTTTCTCGCCGACTACTGGTCGCGCCACAGAATGCCGGCAGGTACTCGCATGCTTGGCAACGCGCGCCAGACAGCCGAGTGGGGCAGTCATGTGGCACCGCTTGCCAACGCCCTTGCCAGCTCGAGCCTCCTCCGCCGCGCTGGACAGAAGCTCTTCGGTATCGACGCGCGCCGTGCCCTGCCAACCTGGGCAGCAAAAACGTTCGAGAGCCAGGCAGCCGGCCGAACCAGCGGCGCACCCGAGGTGGTCCTCTTCAACGACACCTACATGAACTTCTACAACCCGGAGGTTGGCGTAGCAGCGCTCGACGTGTTGCAGGCCACGGGGCTTCGCGTGGGGCTGGCGTCCGGCGCATGCTGCGGACGACCCCTCATCTCCAAGGGGCTGCTTGGTCAGGCGCGTCGAAATGGCAAACGGCTAATTGCCGCCCTTCTGCCGCACGCTGAAAAAGGGCTGCCCATCGTTTTCTGTGAACCGAGCTGTCTGTCGTCAGTGCGCGAGGACATTCCATCTCTGCTCCGAGGTGAAGATCAACGCCGGGCCCAGACCATAGCCAGTGCCTCTATTTCCTTCGAAGAATTCGTCGCCTCTCAAGACCAACTCACGTTCAAACCCGGACCGCCGACCGTGATGTTGCATGCGCATTGTCACCAGAAATCGATGGGACTACTACCCGTGATCAAGTCCGCTCTTAGCCGGCTGCCTGGTACTTCTGTCGTGATGCCCGACGCGGGCTGCTGCGGAATGGCAGGTTCATTCGGCTATGAACACGAGCACTATGAGGTATCGAAAAACGTTGGAGAGCTCCGCCTGTTCCCAGCCATTCGAGACCGTAAGCCCCAGACGGTAGTGGTGGCTCCGGGATTCTCCTGCAGGCACCAGATTAAAGACTTCACGGAAGCGTCGGCGATCCATCCCGCCACACTGCTGCAGGCGCATCTGCAAACGAAAACACCTCCTGCCGAGCAATAAGGGTCTGATTCGCGATATACTTGCCCGGTCGGAGGGATGCGGAGCAGCATGCTCAAGAACACCGTCGGGATGTTCGTCGTCACCGTCTGGAGCCTGGCTGCCGCGCCGAGCTTCAACAGTGACATACGGCCCATCCTGCAAAAGCAATGTCAGGGCTGCCATCAGCCGTCGTCGAAGGCTTCTGGTCTCGACGTCACGTCGTTCGAAGAACTGCGCAAAGGCGGCAGACGTGGTGCTGCGTGGTCGGCTGGTAAGCCTGAAGCGAGCCTGCTCGTTCGTTACGTAACTGGCGAAGTCCAACCCCGGATGCCTCTGGGTCAGCCAGCGCTCCCGCCAGCCGATATAGAGCTGTTGCGCGAGTGGATCCGCACCGGAGCCGCGGACGATTCCGTAGAAACGTCCAGTGCGATGCAACCCATCGTCTACCTGCAGCCGCCCGTCATCACAGCCCTCCGATTCTCGCCGGACGGCAAGTCCGTGGCCGTCTCAGGCAACCGCGAAATATTGATTCACAAAGCCGATGGCACTGGCATTACAGGCAGGCTCGCCGGCAAAGCGGAACGGATTCTTTCTATAGCCTTCAGCAACGATGGCAAGCTGCTGGTAGCGGGAGGCGGAACTCCGGCGCAGTTCGGTGAAGTTCAGGTGTGGGACATCCCGGGTTCGAAGCTACTTCACTCAGCGACGCTCACAACCGACACCGTCTTCGGTGCCTCACTGGCTCCAGACAACTCCCGCATCGCAGTGGGCTCCGCCGACAACACCGTCCACGTATTCGAAACCAGCACAGGCAAAGAACTCTACAAGATCGGCAATCATGAGAACTGGGTGCTCGCTACCGTGTTCGCAAGCGATTCGAAGCGCTTCGTCTCCGCGGGGCGCGACCGCGCAGCGAAGCTAATCGACGCAAAAAGCGGTGCCTTTCTTGAGAACGTCAACTTGCTGCGCGGAGAATTAACTGCCATCGCCCGAAACCCCAAAAAGGACGTCGTGGTTATGGGCGGCGAGGAACGTTATCCGTACATCTATCTGCTCGACCGGCCCCGCAATATGAAGATCGCCGATGACACCACCCTGGTGCGCAAGCTGGAGCGGCAGGACGGAGCTATAACAGCGCTCGACTGGTCGCCCGACGGAGCCCGTATCGCAGTGGCTGGTCTCTCGCCCAGCGTGAATCTCTACGACCCGGAGACCGGCGACCGTAAGGCGACCTGCAAAGGGCACACGGCCGGAATCTACACAGTCGCGTTCTCACCAGACGGCAAACAACTTGCTACCGGTGGCTTTGACGGCAAGGTTCGCATCTACAACACGTCGGACTGCAGCCTGCTGCACTCTTTCGTACCTGTGCCATTATCGGCTGGCGCAGCGCAGTCAGGAGGTGTCCAGTGAGGCTACCCATTACGCTGCTGCTTGCTGCCTCGTGGCTTTACGCAGCGGCTCCCGTCATCAACGAACTTCGCCCGCGAGGCGCCCAGAAGGGTCGCCCGCTAACACTCACTGTTATCGGAACGGCACTCGGTCAGGGTCCGACAATCTTCTCGACATTGCCCGCGACCTTTACCGCGCTGGCGCCGGAAAAGCCAGGCATGGACGACAAATACGCCACCTTCCTCGTGGAGCCGACCGCGGAGTGGTCCGTCGGCATCTACCCCATGCGAATCCGCGCGGCCAATGGCATCTCCAATATCCTGCTGTTCAGCGTAGGTGCATTTCCCGAAATCACCGAGGAAGAGTCGAGGCCCGGTTCTGCGCCTCACCAAAATGATTCGATTGAGAAAGCGCAGACCATTCCATCGACACCAGTCACGTTGAACGGAACGCTGGGCGGACCCGAGCGGGACGTGTACAGGCTTCAGGTACGCGCAGGAGAGAAACGCGTTTTCGAAGTAGACGCGCGCCGGTGTGGCTCCGCGGTTGACGCCGTCATTCGTGTAATGGACGGTGCGGGCAAAGTGATCGCCCGATCCGATGACGACCCGCTGCTCAGCCTCGATCCCCGCCTACAGATAACTTTCCCCAAAGACGGCTACTATTACGTGGAAGTTCACGACGCGCGTTTCTCTGCGCAGACTCAGAATTTCTATCGACTGAAAACCGGGTCGTATGACATTGCCGAGGATATTTTCCCGCTCGGCGGCAAACGCGGTGAGTCGGTAGAGGTTACGCTATCCGGCCGCAAGGTGAAGGCCGACCTCGGTTCGGTGAAGACGCCGCAGATCTTCGTCAACCTGCCGGAATCTCCCTCGCTACCGTTGCCGTTCGCAGTAGGAGAGTATCCCGAAACGCAGGAGCCGGTGCAGGGTGCATTGACGGCCCCCATTACAATCAACGGCCGACTGTCGAAGCCTGCGGAAATCGACAAGTATCAGTTCAACGTAAAGCCGGGTGAGGAGTTTGTCTTCGCGTTGCAGGCCCGTGAGCTGGGAACGTCGAAGCTCACAGGACTCATCACAATCTTCGACGACGCGGGCAAGCGGCTCGATTCTGCCGGCGACGGCGCATTGCCAGTGGACACCTTCGCGGTGCAGGCCAGCAGCCGCACGCTGGGCGACCCCTACCTGCAGTTCAAGGTGCCGGATGGCGTACATCGCATCACCGTTGCCGTCGAAGACCTGGCCCAGCGTGGCGGCGCCCGCTTCGCGTATCGACTCACGGCATACCCTGCGGCATTCGACCTGAAAACAACCATCACCACGCCGTACGTCAACATCCCCGCCGGTGGCACAGCACTCGTCACCGTCAATGTCGAGCGTCAGGGATATACCGGGCCAATCCGTATCGAAGCGAAGGGCCTGCCTGGCGGCGTCGCTCTTGCAGGCGGCGACATCCCGGCAGAGATGCCCGACCCGCTCAACCGCATGGTCAGCCGGCGAGCCGTGTTGACCCTCACCGCTCCGGTTGATGTGAAGGTGACTGCATCGGAAATCAGCCTCATCGCCACCACCGCCGACGGCAAGTTCACCAGGCAGGCTACCGGACTCGGCTACTCAATTGGCGTTGCCGGTGCATCATCGCAGGGTGTCGTCGACCGCCAGCGCTCCCTCACGGGTGCGTGGCTCGGGCACGAGTTGCCAGTCGCGATGACCGACGCCTCACCCGCAACCCTGGCCATCAAACTCGAAGGCATGGAAAAGAAAGAATCAGGCTTTGCATATCGTATTCGCTGGAAATGGAGTGTCACGAATGCCATGTACCGCGTGCCGGAAACCGTATCAACCGAAGTGCCAAATTTCATCGACCTGCGCGTGATTGAGATGGCGGTCGACAAGACCGACCGCACCACCGGGACCTTCGTCGTCACGTCCACAAAGAACACGCTGCCGGCCCGCTACAACCTGCTGGTAAGTGGCAGGCTGATGGTGGACGGCGCTCCGCAGGATATCTATTCGCCCGTTATGACATTCGATTTGCCCGCTCTGGAAACCGAGGAGAAACCCGCGAATGCGACCGCTGCTGCTGCTCGCTAGTGCTGCCGTTCTGACCGCCGCAGAACCTGTGACGTTCCTCAGGGACGTCGCGCCCATCATGAACAAAGTGGGCTGCACATCGGGTCCGTGCCATGGCGCGGCCAAAGGAAAGAACGGCTTCAAACTGTCGCTGCGCGGCTATGACCCGCAGTTCGATTACGAAGCGCTTTTGTACGATTTGTCAGGCCGTCGATTCAACCGTGCCGACCCCGCCCGAAGCCTGATGCTGGCCAAGCCCACGCAGGAGGTTGCACACGGGGGCGGACTGCGGTTTGACAAAGACTCCGCGTACTACAAGACCATCTACAACTGGATCGCCCAGGGAGTTCCGTTCGGCGACCCGGCTAAGGACAGCGTCACCGCGCTGGATGTAGAACCCCGCGAAGTGCTGATGCCGAAACCCGGCGAATCTGCGGCTATCAAAGTAGTGGCGCGGTTCGCCGATGGCCAGACACGCGACGTCAGCCGCGAGGCAACAGTAGAATCCAACACGCCAGACGTCGCCAAAGTGGACGCGTCAAAGGTGAATGGCGAGCGCATGGGAGAAGCCACCCTGTTAGTGCGCTATCAGGGTAAGTACGCCACCGTTCCCGTCACCATCATGAATCCGAAGCCGGGATTTGCGTGGAAGCCTCTGGCGCAGAACAACTACATCGATCAGCACGTCGACGCGAAGCTTCGGAAATTGCACATACAGCCGTCAGCGGTGGCCGACGACGCGACTTTCCTCCGCCGCGTCACGCTGGATCTCACCGGCCAACTGCCGACGCCCGATGACGTGCGGGCATTCCTCGCTGACACGACTCCGTCGAAACTGAAGCGGTCGAAGAAGATCGACAAGCTCATCGCTGGGCCGGCTTACACCGATCATTGGACAGTCAAGTGGGGCGACCTCCTGCAGTCGAGCCGCAAGTTCCTCGGCGAAAAAGGCACCTACGGCTTTCGCGAGTGGATCCACGATTCGGTCGCCGCTAACAAGCCTTACGACAAGATGGTTCGGGAGTTACTAACCAGTCGCGGCAGTTCCTACGACGATCCAGCAGCCAATTACTTCCGCACAACGCGCGAGCCGAAGCCAACCATGGAGAAGACCACGCAGGTCTTCCTCGGCGTGCGTATGGTCTGCGCGCAATGTCACGACCATCCGTTCGAGCGTTGGACGCAGAATCAGTATTACCAGATGGCCGCATTCTTCTCGGCTGTCGGCATCCGCCCCGGTTACGAAGTCGGTGAAGAAATCATCTACGATCAACGTGCCGATTATGAGATGAAGCATCCGAAGGACAGCCGCGTTGTCGCGCCGCAATTCCTCATCGCATCCACAGCCCCGGTGCCCATCCCCAGTGACCAGCATCGCCGGGACGCTCTCGCCACATGGCTGGTGTCCAAAGAGAATCCCTTCTTTGCGAAAGCAATCGTGAACCGAGTCTGGAGTTACTTCCTGGGGCGGGGCATCATCGATCCCGTTGACGATATCCGAGCCTCAAATCCACCCGTAAACCCGGCCCTGCTCGATGCGCTCACGAAAGACCTCATCGACCACAACTTCGACCTGCAGCATCTCATGCGAACCATCGTCAACAGCCGCGTTTACCAAACTGCGTTCGTCACCAACGAATGGAACGCGACTGACGTGGACAACTTCTCTCACGTGATGCCGCGTCGTATCCCGGCGGAAGCGCTGATGGATGCGGTGGCACAGGCCGCGGGAACCCGGCCGAACTTCCCCGAAGTACCCGAAGATACGGCCGCGTCGCAACTGCCCGACCCGCACGTGGGCAAGGATGGCTTCCTCGACCTGTTCGGCAGGCCCTCCCGCGAGTCCTCCTGCGAGTGCGAGCGTCGATCCGACCTCAGTCTTCCCCAGGCTCTGAACCTGATTAACGGCAAGACGATCTCCGAAGCTGTGGCCGACCCGAAGGGCCGCGTCACCACCAATATTCTGACAGGCAAGGCCAATGAGGCAATCGTTGAGGACCTGTACCTTGCGACGCTTTCAAGGCCACCGACCAAAGCCGAACTCGACAACGGAATTCGATACATGACCGGAGGCGCACGGGCCACCCGGGCGCAGGATCTGCTGTGGGCACTGCTCAACAGCAAGGGTTTTCTTTACAGTTACTGAGAAAAGGAGCGGAGCACCATGCTGAATATTCCTGGACGCGCGGGTCGAACCTGCGAAGGACCTACTCGCCGCGAACTGATGCGAATTGGCTCGCTGGGACTTGCAGGTCTGCACCTGCCTGGCTTCTTTCTCTCGCAAAAGGCGGCGCTGGCGAACAGCGTGGCGCAAAAGTACGCAGGCGCGCGCGGATTTGGCAACGCGAAGAACGTCATCATGATCTTCCTGCAGGGCGGTCCCAGCCACATCGACATCTGGGATCCGAAGCCCGACGCGCCAGCCAATATCCGCGGCGAATTCAAACCGATTAAAACGAAGATTCCCGGCACGCATATCGGCGAGCACATGCCGATGATGGCCCAGGCGCTCGACAAAGCGACGTTGATCCGGTCCATGAGCTACACGCCCAACGGCCTGTTCAATCACACCGCCGCAATCTATCAAATGCTGACCGGCTATCCTCCCGACAAGGTCTCTCCGTCGGGTCAACTCGAGCCGCCCAACAGCGCCGACTTCCCCACCGCCGGCAGCCACGTGAGCAAGCTCAAGCCGTCGAAGGACGCCATGCTGCCCTTCGTCGAACTGCCTCGACCTCTGCAGGAGTCAGGCATCATCGGCAAGGGCGGTGCAGCCGGTTTCCTCGGCAAAGCATACGACCCGTACCGGATGTATCAGGATCCGGCGGAGAAGGTCACGCTGGAAGACCTCTCGCTGCGGAAAGAGATTCCGCCCGAAAGGCTTAAGGATCGATTCGAACTGCTGAAGGGCATCAACGGTTCCATGCCGGAACTGCAGAAAGCCCTCGACGCTTCCGCCGTCGATGAATACTACGGCAAGGCTTACGATCTGGTGCTGAGCGGCAAGGCACGAGACGCCATGGACCTGACCCGCGAGTCAGCCCAAACGCGGGAGCGCTACGGCAATCACACGTTCGGCCAGAGCGTGCTGATGTCGCGCCGGCTGATAGAAGCGGGAACTCGATTCGTCCAGGTGAACTGGCCATCGGTCGCAAACGGCGATCCCGAGAAGACGGCATGGGACACGCACGCCGCCAACTTCGGGCCGCTGAAAAACCTGCATTGCCCCAAGCTTGACCGCTCACTGTCGGCGTTGCTGGAAGACATGGATCAGCGCGGAATGCTGAAAGAGACGATGGTCGTCGCGGTAGGCGAGTTCGGCCGCAGCCCTCGTATGGGGATATCCACCAGCGGCAACAGCAACAGTCCCGATGGCCGCGATCACTGGCCGTATTGCTACAGCGCCGTCATCGCTGGTGCGGGCATCGCGCGAGGCATGCAGTACGGCGAGTCCGACGCCACCGCCTCCAGCCCGAAGGAAAAGCCAGTGCATCCCAACGATCTGCTGGCGACCATCTATTTCGCGCTCGGAATCGACCCGGATATGGAAATTCGCAACCATTTAAACCAGCCCCGTGAACTGGTAAAAGGAAAGATCGTTTCGGATCTGTTTGCGTAATTCAAATGAAGACTGCCCTGGTGCTTGTCCTGTCACTCGGCTGCGCCATGTCGCGCGAGCCGCTGAAGGAACGAATCGTTCACGCCGACCCCGCCAAATACAGGGCGGCCAAAGCAGTCCACGGGGGAGCCGGACAACTCGACTACATGTCGATGCTGGACAGCCACCACCTCGACACCAATCTGTTCTTTCTGCACCGCGGCGTATTGCTGCCGAAAAGTGGAATTGGCCATCATTTTCACAATGAATGCGAAGAAATGTTTGTCATTCTCGACGGTGAGGCGCAGTTCACGGTCGATGGCCGAACGTCGCTCATCAAAGGTCCAGCGGGCGCTCCGGTTCGACAGGGGCACTCGCACGCCATCTACAACGCCAGCGACAAGCCTGTGCAGTGGATGAACATCAATGTGAGTCACATCAAAGGCAAGTACGACGCCTTCGATTTAGGCGACGGTCGCGTGGGAGTGCCGCTCGACCCGGTGCCTGTGTTTATGACGATGCGGCTCGACGCGGAGCGGCTGCGTCCGGTGGAGGCGATGCATGGCGGGAAGGGAACCGCGCACTACCGCCGCGCTCTCGGGCCCTCCACGTTCACGACCGCATGGGCTTACGTCGATCACGTTTTGCTTGCGCCAGGAACGTCCATAGGCACTCACATGCACAACGATGTCGCCGAGTTCTACTACATAATGCGCGGGGAAGGCACCGTGTCGGTTGGTGTCGCCCGACAGCCGCTAGAGACAGCCTCCGTGCGCGCCGGTGATGCCATACCTCTGAACCTGGGTGACATTCACGGCCTCGAAAACACAGGGAGCGCACCACTCGAACTGATGATCGTGGGTGTGTCGCGCGAAGAGACTCGCCCCATCGACGCCGTCGACGTGAAGATCTCTCGCTAACTTGCTGTACGAGCATTCAAGTATTTAGAAAATGCGTCTTGCATTCGAGTTCCCCATCGCATAGACTCCCATCTCATGCGAGTAGCTCTTGCTGCATCAACCGTGTTGTTTCTTGTGGGCTGCACCGGAAACCGTGTAGCTGAGGAAGCCCGTCCCGCGACTCCGGTTGCCAGTGCCGGATCCGTGGTTCGCAATGATCCCGCCCTGGATGCGCTGATACCCAAAGATGCCGTCATTGAGAAGCTTGCCGGAGACTTCCAGTTCACCGAAGGCCCCTTGTGGCGCGGCGAGGACAGGCTGTGGTTCAGCGACGTACAGGGCAACGTGGTGCGTGAATGGTCGCCGAAAGGCGTCGTCGAAATCCTCCGGCCCGCTGGCTACGACGGTTCCGACGCACCCGCGGGCGCCTTCATCGGCCCCAACGGGATGATCGCCGGCAAGGACGGAACCGTACTTCTGTGCCAGCACGGAAACCGCAGGATCGTCACTATATCGGCGGACCGAAAAGTCTCCACCCTGGTCGACAAATTCGAAGGAAAGCGGTTCAACAGTCCCAACGACCTCGTGTATCGCTCCGACGGCTCCCTCTACTTCACTGACCCTCCATACGGACTCACTGGCGGCGACGAAGACAAGAAAAAGGAACTCAAATTTAATGGCGTATTTCGTTATGCGGACGGTAAGGTCACTCTTCTTGCAAAGGATCTGACGAGACCTAACGGCATTGCTCTCTCCCCGGACGAAAAGACCCTGTATGTTGCCAACTCCGACGAGAAGCGAAAGATCTGGATGCGCTACGACGTACAAGGTGGCAAGCTTGCCAACCCAAAGGTATTCGCCGATGTGACTTCCGATTCTGCGGAGGGCGCACCCGACGGAATGAAAGTCGACGCGAAGGGGAACGTCTACGCAACCGGCCCTGGCGGCATCCGAGTCTTCTCGGCCGAAGGCAAGTTGCTCGGCATGATCAAACCCACAGAGGTGCCGGCCAACTGCAACTGGGGCGACGATGGTCGATCGCTTTACATGACTGCGCGAACCGGCCTGTATCGCATTAAGCTCGCTGTGGAAGGAAAGAAACCGATTTACGGATTGCATTAACTCATGAAACGCAGAACATACCTGAAAGCGGCCATTGCCGCAATTCCCGCAGCTGCCACCGCGGCAGCCGCCGCCGGAAAGCCCGGCATCCAGCTCCACCTCGACCTCGCGGTTGACCTGACCCGCGAAAAAGAAATGCTGAAGACGTTCGAACAAACGTTCAAACCCGCAGCCAGCAAACACCAGGGCTATATCGACGTGCAGATGCTGAAGTTCCGGACAGCCGTAATGGGGAAACCGCCCGGTGACGCGAACTACCGCTTCGCCCTCACGTTCCAGTCCGAGGAACTGCGGCAAAAGTGGGCTGCGTCCGACATCCACCAGCAGGTGTGGCCGGCACTGGAAAAGTTTTTCAGGCACAAGAATTACAACGTATTGGTGTTCGATTACCCGAAGGTATAGCAGCTTAAAGGAGGAACCATGATCCGCACGGCATTGCTTTGTTTGTGGACAACGGTCGCGTTGTTCGCCCAGTCGACGGGTACCGCCAGTCTCGTGGGTTCAGTCACCGACTCGTCCGGTGCCGCCGTTCCGAACGCGAAGATCTCCGTTCGAAATCAGGAGAGCGCGTTCGTATATGACAGCTCAGCCACGGAGAATGGTTCCTACTACATCCCGAACCTGAACCTCGGCACTTACTCGATTACCGTGGAAGCGGCAGGATTTAAAACCGCCGTACAGCGCGACATCGTCCTTCGCATCAACGAAACCCCGCGCATCAACATCCAGCTGGAAGTCGGAAGTGTCACCGAGTCGGTAAACATCCAGAGCAAGGCACCGTTGCTCGAAACCGAGACCGCCGGCGTCGGAGGTGTGCTGGAAAGCAGCGTCGTCCAGAAGCTTCCTGTCATGCAGAAGTTCGTGCACCGGGTGCTGCTCTACATGCCCGACACGAACAACATCAACGGTGCGCATGCCGTGGGACAGCGCCAGCGAGCCATTGGGTATTCCATGGACGGGGTTGGAGGCAAGGAACCGGCAGTCGGTCAGGTGAACGATTATCAGCGCTCGATGATTGCATCTCTCGATTCCATCCAGGAGTTCAAGATGTGGACCAACGGCACGCCTGCCGAGTTCGGACACTCCTCGGGTGGACTGCTGAGCGTGGTCTTCAAGAGCGGTGCCAACGCCTTCCACGGGACATTCGAAGACCGGTACACCAGCGGCAACCTTCGCCACCGCCATTACCTGGAACAGTCCCGAATCACATCTCCGTTCGATTATCACGAGTGGGGCGCCACCGCCTCGGGACCCATCATCCGCAACAAGACTTTCTGGTTCGCCGGATTCCAGCAGCATCTGGAGAAGCTGGCCGAGACAATCACCACCACCGTGCCCAGTCCCGAAATGCTGGCCGGCAACTTCAACTTCGGTGGTCGAGGCCTCCCCATCTACGACCCCGACACGCTGCGACGCGACGCGACAGGCGCCTATATCCGCGACGCATTTCCCAACAACGTAATTCCCACCAGCAGGTTCGACCCGGCCGCGGCGAAAGTGCTCGCCCTGAAGCCATGGTTGGCCCAGAGCAGGCCTGGCGACATTACCGCCAACGGGCCGCTTAACAATCTGGAAGGTGACTTCGGCGGCCTCTACAAGTTCGAGCGGTACGACGCAAAAATCGACCATCAGTTCAGCAATGTTCACAAGATATTTGGACGTTACTCGCGAGTGCGCCATCGCAGCGAGGAGCGCCCCGTTCGCGGACTGACTAATCCTCTGCAGTTCGGGAACGTATACGTGCGTCCTCTCGACTTCCATAACATCGTCGTATCGGACTCATACACGTTCAGCCCGTCGACGATCAATGAAATGCGTGCCGGCTTTAATCGCCGCGCATTTTCGGCTGTTCCGCCGACGTTCGGCGAGAACTGGGCTCAGCAGCTTGGCATTCCGAACGCGAGCCCTGAGACGTTTCCCGACTTGTTGAACAGCGGCGGCGGTCGGTTCTACGGCTTCGGGCCGGGCGGCGCGTCCTATACACGAGCCGAGGACTTCACGTTCTCGGAAAACTTGACCAAAGTTCTGGGCAAGCACACGTTCAAAGTCGGCTACGAATTTATTCGGACTCGATACAACTCGTCCATCGAGTCGTTGCCCAGCGGTGCCTACCGGTTCGGTGGAACGGATTTTCCTTTCCGAGCCAACACCGGCAACGCGTTCGCGTCATTCCTGCTTGGCACGGTAACCCGGGCCGACTTCACCAGAACCACAGCCACCTGGCTCCCTCGCTGGAGTTCGCACGCGGCCTACGCCCAGGATACGTGGCGGCCGGTTCGAAATCTCACGCTGGAACTCGGGCTGCGATGGGCGTTCGAATCGCCTTACACCACCAAGTACGGCCAACAATCCCAGTTCGACCCCACGGCAAAGGATCCTCTCACCGGCCTTCCTGGAGCGATCCTCCACCAGCCCGGCAAACTCGCGAAGAACGATCTGAATAACTTCGAGCCCAGGCTCGGACTCGCGTGGACCTTCCGCCCGAAGTTCGTGTTCCGCAGCAGCTTTGGAGTGACTCACTCAGACCTGTTCACCAACGGATTAAACCAGAATTTCGAGGAATATCAGGCCACCGCCAGCCTGCAGGCGCCAGTCGGCGACCCGAATTACGTCTTTAAACTCTCGCAGGGTCCGCCTGCTGTCCGCTTCAACATCGCGTCGGACGGCAGCGTGCCGTATGTCGGGACCAACTACTCAGGACGCAACGCCTCCTGGTACGATCCGAACATGCGCCTGCCCTACGTGATGACATGGGCAGGCGGCATTCAGCATCAGTTGTCCAACACCATCCTTCTCGAAGCCCGATATCAGGGCTCGGCAGCCGTTGGTCTGTTGAACAACTGGAACATCAACACCGTGCCGCTGGACGTCTCCCGCGATCCGGTGCAATTAGACAACATTTTCCGAAATTACCAGAATTTCAAGCCGTTCCCGCAATTTGGGAACGTAAACCACTATTCCAATTACGGACACAACACCTATCATGGCGGCACCTGGCGAGTAGAGAAACGGTACTCAGCTGGCATCACCCTCAACGCGTTCTACCAGCTCAGCAAAGCTATCAACGACGCGGATGACGACGGCGAGGCGCGAGGCGTGACGTGGTTCAACCGGCGTCTCGAAAAGGCGCGAGCCAGCTACGACATCCAGCACCGGTTCGTGAGTACGTTCACATGGGAGCTGCCGTTTGGCAAAGGACGTAGGTTCATGAGTGGTGGCGGCTTCACGAACTGGGTGCTCGGCGGCTGGGACGGCGCATGGATCCAGACATATCAGTCCGGCCCGCCCGTGTCGATTACTTACGGGGGCAGCCCAGTCAATTACCTGCCGGGCAGCGGCGTGCAGCGACCCAATCAAATCCTGCCCGACTCCGTCGCCCATCCATCCGACTGGGCCATCGGACCCAACCGCTTCCCCTTCAGCGCACAGCAGCGCTATTACAGCTTCGACGCCTTCGCTTATCCGGCTGCGTTTACGGTCGGCTCACTGGGACGGAACACGTTCGAATCACCGGGCATGCGCTGGCATCAGGTATCGCTCTCCAAGCAGTTCCGCGTCACCGAGCGCGCCAGGTTCGAACTCCGCTGGGACATCAACAACATCACCAAAGAACCCCAGCTGGCCGATCCGAACAGCCAGTTCAATACAACTAACCGCGCAAACTTCGGGACATTTAGCGGGACTCGCGGCAGCTTCTCCGACATCGGCACCGGACGGATGCATCACCTCCTTGTCGGCAGATTCGTTTTCTGATACTTGACTGGCAGGGGGCGTAACGATAAACTCCATGCACTGTCGGGAGTGCATGGAGCAGTCATGAAACCTGCGACCACCGTCGGTAAAGTTTGCCGAATTCTTGCTGAATTTCGCAGCCGCCCGAGCATGGGCGTGACTGAAATCGCGCGACGCGTCGACCTGTGGCCCAGCGACGTTCACCGCATCCTCACATCGCTGGCGAGCTTTGGATTCATAGAGCAGAGCCCAACGAACAAAACCTACCGGCTCGGGATGGGCATGATGAAGCTCGGCCTCGCGGTGTTTCAGCGGAATGAGCTCCGTGAAGCCGCGCGATCCCTGCTGCAGCGACTCTCCGAAGAGAACGACGCCACCGCGCACCTCGCCATCTTCGATGCCCGCGAACTCGACACATTCCTCACCGACCAGATGGACGCCACCGGCGAGGTGCCCTTCAAGCCGAGGTACGGAGCCGTCGCGCTGCCCCACAGCAGCGCCCTCGGCAAAGTAATCGCGGCGAACCTCGACCGGAAAGTCGCCCTCGAATTAGTTAAGAAATACGGAATGGCAAAGTCTACCGCGCGCACTATCACCACGCTCGAAATGCTGGAAGAAGAATGGGACCGTATTTACGCGCAGGGCTATGGGCTCGATCTTGAGGAGACCGCCGAAGGAGCATGCTGCATAGGGGCACCTGTGCGGGACTGGAGCGGCGCTGTGGTAGCAGCCATCAGCGTATCCATGCCTGCGGGCCGGTTCCACCGCTTTCCCGAATCGCAGCTGGCTGCGTCCGTCAGGCATGCCGCAGCCGAACTCTCCGCCGCGGCAGGCCACCGCCCCCAGCCAAATTTCGCCGACGCCTCTTAGCGCTTCTTCGCCGCAAGAAACTGAATGCACACGGGCGAAGGTACAGCCACGGTCTCACCAGTCGGAGTCAGCCGGCCCGTCTTTTCGTTTCGAACAAACACCACCACCTTGTCCGACTTCTGATTCCCGGCAAGCAGAAATTTCCCACTCGGGTCCAGACTGAACCCCCGCGGAATGGAGCCCTGCGTCGACTCCCGCTGCACCTCGCTCAGCGTTCCCTTTGAAGCATCCACAGCGAACACCGCAATGCTGTCACTCCCACGGTTCGACGCGTACACAAACCGGCCTTCACGATCCACTTCAATCTCCGCCGAATTGTTTTCTTTGTCAAAACCCTGCGATAACGTCGACACTGTGCCGAGCTCCTTCAACTGGCCGCCTGAATACGCGAACGCCGTTACGCTCGAGCCCATCTCGTTCAGTCCGTACGCGAACTTGCCACCCGGATGGAACGAAAAATGACGAGGCCCCAGTCCGCCCTTCACCTGAGTAAACGCCGGCTCCGCGGCCGTAAGCTGACCACCCTCGCCGACGCGATACACATGGTACTTGTCGGTCCCGAGATCGGGGACTACCAGATACTTGCCATCCTTCGACAGCACCACCGCGTGAGCATGCGGGCCACCCTGCCGTTTCGTGTCCGGCCCCGACCCGCTGTGTTTCACAAACGAAACCCGGTCGCCGATCATACCGTCAGCCCGCAGCTGCAGCGACGTCACACTGCCATCTCCGTAATTCGCAACGAATATACTGCGTTCATCGCGGCTAATTGCGATGTGACAGGAGACCCTGCCCTCCGTCGACGCCCTGTTCTTCTGCGTGAGCTTGCCTGTAGTCGGATCCACTGAGAAGCTCGTGAGCACGCCCTCCTTGCCCAGTTCACTCACTGCGTACAGGTAACGCCCGTTCGGATGCACAGTTAACCACGAGGGATTCGCTACCTCAGCCGCCAGTTCCGGCGCCGTCAGCTTCCCGGTCGCCGTGTCGAACCTGGAGACATAGATCCCTTTGCTGTTTGGCCCCGTGTATGTTCCGAAATACGTGAAGTACTCCGCAGCGGGGAGAGGCGCCAGTCCGGCAATTGCGACGACAGCCAGCAGGGACATATTTGTCATAAGCGAATCCTACCCAAAATGAATGCCCTCCTGGGAACAGAGCTTTCCAGTATTTTGAATCTGTCCGTTGACGCCGACCCGCAACCCGAATAAACTCCTCGGAAGACCCGTGGAGACTTCTATGACATCTCTGAAGCGCATGTCACGCCGTGACCTTCTGCTTGCCGCCTCTGCATTCGGGGCGACCGGTGGTGTCACCAACCTTCTGGCCCAGTCGAACAGCCGCGCCCGTGTACTGGCGTTGATCGGTGACCGATACCACAACCCCGATTACATCCGCGTAGCCCTTACGCGAATGTTCGAGGGACTCAAGGTGTCCGTCGATTACACGATGCACTACGACCAGCTCTCAAAGAACCTGCTGAAGGACTATCAGGTGTTTTTGTGCCTTCGCGACGGTATGATCTGGCCAGGCGGTTATCTCGGCCCCGACGCCTACACCGCCTACGCTGCCGGCCTCGAAAACAGAAGCGACTTCCCGGATTCCAAACCGCAGAACTGGCTCACCGAAGACATGGCCGCCGCCTTGAAAGACTTCGTCTCGGAAGGGAAAGGCTTCTACTCGTTGCACAACAACAGCCACGTGTCGCTGTCCTCGAAAACATATCGCGACGTGCAGGGCGGCGCCTACATCGGGCACCCGCCGCTGCGGCCCTTCAAAGTCAACGTGGTGAACTCGACGCACCCGATCACAAAGGGCGTGAACGCCTTCATCGTAAATGACGAGCAGCATTACGTGGAATATGACAAGGATCGAAAGTACCTGCTTCTCGAATCCGAAAATTTGGACGGGCTCACATTCCAGCAGCACGGGACGAAAGCGCCAGCGGGCTGGGCCTACGACTACGGCAAAGGCCGCGTCGTTTTCACCGCTGTCGGACATACCATTCACGCGCTGAACAACCCCGAGCACATGAAGCTGCAGCGGCGTGCCGTGCAGTGGCTGATGAAAGAAATCTAGTTCCAGTCGCGGTGAGGTAGCCGGCAGCAGATACGGACCTGCCGGCTCAAAACTCAAACAGTAGCTTACGGGTTCAGCCGCGTCGACTGACGGCCAACCAGCTGCCAGCCCTTCGGCCCCTTAAGCCATACGTGAAGAACGCTCAGCTTCAAAGTAGTGGTCTCGTTCACCACGTCCATATTGCCTTTTACCAGAGCTGTGTTTCCATAAACGCGAACCGTCATATCCGATCCAAACGTGACTTCCTTCATAGTCGGCTTAGAGGACAGAATGTCCTTCTTGCTTTCCGTTCGGCCATTTGAGTGGCTGTAAGTGATATCCGGATGCAGCAGGCGGTCGAGCGTGGTGTTATCGCCTTTTAGTGCGGCGACTTTCCATTCCTGCATCACCGCGAGCACCTCCGCCTTCGCGTCAGCGGCGGAAAGAACGGCAGGTGCGGCAGTCAGACAAAGCAGCAATACGGACAGGTATGTTCTGGTCATAACTCCACAGCTTATATCAGCGGGCACCGTCCCGTAAGACAACGATGCCCCCCGCGCGTGCCAGGAACTCACCTCACCGTAGTCAAACAAAGACCCCCATGTGCTTCTGTAAGTGGTAGCATTAGTCAGCGGTTGCGGCATCTCTTTTGCAGAGACGCCCGACTGTGGCCGGATGAAAGGGTGCTGTGATCTTTGACAATCGAGGTACGCCCGGAGCTGACTCGCTTCTCACATGCGAGCCCGCCGCGATGCAGCTGCCCAACGGCACGCTCCCTCGAATCCCCTCCCCAACAACATCGAACCCCGGGGTAACCCGGCGCAGAAGGAAATTAGAAAAATGAGCATTCGACCTTTGTACGACCGCATCGTCGTGAAGCGGACAGAAGCACAGGAGTCCGTGCAGAACGGCATCATCATCCCCGATTCGGCCCGCGAAAAGCCGCAGGAAGGTGAAGTTGTCGCAGTCGGCCGTGGCAAACGGCTGGAAAACGGCGACATGGCCGAACTCGAAGTCAAGGCGGGCGACCGCGTGCTCTTCGGCAAGTATTCCGGCAGTGAGACCACCATCGATGGCAACGAATACATCGTCATGCGCGAAGACGACGTGCTCGGCATCTTCGGCGCGTCTCCCGCACTCTAACCAGCAAATCAGCTTTCAGCCAGAAAACAGGTAACCAATGTCAAAACAGATCATTTACAGCGACGATGCGCGCCAGGCGATCCTCCGCGGCGTCAACCAGCTTGCCGATGCGGTAAAAGTCACCCTCGGTCCCAAGGGCCGAAATGTCGTTCTTGAGAAGAAGTTCGGCGGCCCCACAATCACCAAAGACGGTGTGACGGTCGCCAAAGAAATCGAACTCAAGGACCCGCTGGAAAACCTCGGCGCCCAGATGGTGCGCGAAGTTGCCTCCAAAACCTCCGACGTCGCTGGTGACGGAACCACCACCGCCACAATCCTCGCCCAGGCCATCTTCCGCGAGGGCGTCAAGGCAGTCACCGCCGGTGCGAACCCCATGGCCGTCAAGCGCGGCATCGACAAAGCTGTCGAACTCGCCGTCGAAGAACTGAAGAAACTCTCCCGTCCCGTGTCCGGCGACATGATCGCTCAGGTCGGCCGCATTTCAGCGAACAGTGATGCCTCCATCGGCGACGTCATTGCCGAGGCGATGGGCAAAGTCGGCAAAGACGGCGTAATCACCATCGAAGAGTCCAAGACCATGACCACCGAACTGGTCACCGTCGACGGCATGCAGTTCGACCGTGGCTATCTGTCGCCCTACTTCGTCAGCGATCAGGACCGCATGGAATGCGTCCTCGAGGACCCGTTCATCCTCATCCACGAAAAGAAAATCAGCAGCATGAAGGACATCCTTCCCTTGCTCGAGCAGATCGCCCGCTCCGGCAAGCCGCTGCTCATGATCTCTGAAGACGTGGAAGGCGAAGCCCTCGCCACCCTCGTCGTCAACAAGCTCCGCGGTTCCCTGAACGTCTGCGCCGTGAAGGCTCCCGGCTTCGGTGACCGCCGCAAAGCCATGATGGAAGACATCTCCATCCTGACCGGCGGCAAAGCCATCATGGAAGAGATCGGCATGCGGCTGGAAAGCGTCCAGCTCACTGACCTCGGCACCGCGAAGCGCATCACCGTCGACAAGGACACAACCACCATCATCGATGGCGGCGGAGCTCCTGCCGAAATCGAAGGTCGCATCAAACAACTCCGCACGCAGCTCGAAGAAACCACCTCCGAGTACGACAAAGAGAAGCTGCAGGAACGCCTCGCGAAACTCGCCGGTGGTGTTGCAATCATCCGTGTCGGCGCCGCCACCGAAACCGAAATGAAGGAAAAGAAGGCGCGCGTGGAAGACGCCCTGCATGCAACCCGCGCAGCGGTCGAGGAAGGGATTGTCCCCGGCGGCGGCGTGGCGCTGCTCCGGATTGCCGCCACTCTCCAGAGCCTCAAGCTCGACGAAGATGAGCAGTTCGGCGTGAACATCGTTCGCCGCGCCTGCGAAGAGCCCATGCGGCAGATCGTACTAAACGCGGGTGCCGAAGGCGCCGTGGTTGCCCAGAATATCCGGAACCACGCCGACGCGAACTACGGGTTTAACGCCTACACGGAAGTGTACGAAGACATGGTCCTCGCCGGTGTTATCGATCCCACCAAGGTCACCCGCTCCGCCCTTCAGAACGCAGCATCCATCGCATCGCTGATGCTCACCGCGGAAGCCATGATCTGCGCCGTTCCTGAGGAATAAATGGACGCCAGAGCAGCCAAGCGCCACAAGCGTCAAACCGAGCGCGCCAAGGCCAAAGTTCGAGTATCCGAGCCCGATCTGCGGACACCAGAAATGGTGAAAGCGGATCGGGATGCAAGCCGGCCAACCGGTGACCGGAGTACCACGGTGTCATTCCGTGGTACTCAGTCCCCCACCGGATCGTCGGGATCAACCGCACCCAGCAAAGCACGAACCGATGCCTGATTGGACTGAGACCACTCAATGTTAACTTTCGCTGCCCGTTGTCCTCACTGCACTTCAATCGACTTCCGAAGTGTCGGTGCCCGAAACAGCTTTGAAAATGCTTTGTTGTGGCTCCTTCAGCCCTGCCGCTGCGGACTGTGTGGACATCACTTCTACATGTTCCGCTGGCAAATTCCCGCAGACACCGCTGCGTAGCAAAAACGTACTCCCGGGCGTCGCCCTAACCCGCGCCGCCCGCCTTCACACGGCCCGCATCGACCCTCTTGCGCGGCACGCCCTTCTCGTGGCAGTCCGTGCACCGTACCGAGTGGATATTGTGCCTGCTCCCCGGTTTGGCAAACGTAGTATCCATCGATTCCACATCCAGACCACAGTTTGACAACCGCGGATGACAGGTGCCGCAGGATGCCCGCGTCGTCTGTCGATGCTTGTCATGACACGCCATGCACGACAGCCCTTCATGGATACCCCGGGGCGTGCGATCATCCCCAGTCCCGGCTTCCCGTGTCGACAGCGGAGCATGACACTGGTAGCACAGCGACTGCCGCACATCCGGACTCATCCGCACCGGCCGCCCGTTATCGAGCACCGCCGGAATCGCCAGCATCGACGCCGAAACCGACATCTTCGCCCGCCGGTCATAAAACGCCAGCCCGGGCCTGTGCTTCTCCTGCCGGTTCCCTGGTGTTTTCGATTCCAGCAGCCTCTGGTTCAGCGGACTCCCTTTACGATGCACCGAATGGCACGCCAGACACGGCACCGCCGGCTTCTCCGCCACCTCGGCACGCACCAGCCGCCACGGCCCTTTGTTGTCCACCGGCGCTACCAAATCTCCAATCGCGCCGTCGAAGTGCGAGCCGTGACACCGAAAACAGTCGTCCATCAGATGCCGCGACTTATTGTGTTTCTCGTCCGTGAAGATCCGTTTGTACGTCACCGCGTGCGGGCCGGTCGACCACGCCGCAAACTCCTGCTGGTGACACGAAGCGCATCGCTCCACAATTTGAAACACAGCCGCCGGCTTCAAACCGAACTGTTCCCCAACCTCGCCGCGCCAGTGACTCCAGACTCGCTTCGCATTCGTCAGATGAAACTCGGGATCGGTAGTGAGCGCATCGCCGTGACACTTCGCGCAAGCGATCCCCCGGTGCGCCGAATCATGCCAGAGATCCACCTGGTTGCCCATCTCATGACATCGCGCGCAGGCCTGCGGTCCACCCGACTCGTAGACAAAACTCGCAGTCGGAATCATCAGTAGCCCTGCCACGACGAGCAGCCCCACCGCCAGTGCGATCCTCATGCGATCACATCGTGACGCGTCGACGCGATATGAGCCCCGGCCCGGAACGCGAGCGCCATGATTGTGAGCGCCGGATTAAATCCGCCGTTTGTCACATGGACACTGCCATCCACCACATACACGTTGTCGACGTCATGCACGCGGCAGTTCGCGTCCACCACACTCCGCTTCGGATCGTGGCCCATCCTGCATGTCCCTGCCTGATGCTGTCCCCCGCTGGTGCCCCTGCCACCCGTCCGCATCCACGTCGTCACGGCGCCCGAAGCCTTCAGCCAGGCGTCGGCTTTCTCCGCCATCGCATTGCCGACCTCAACCGTATGCGGATGCTTCTCCCCGCTCAGCCGCGCCACCGGAATCCCAAACTTGTCCCTCACCACCGGGTCGACTTCCACCCGCATGTCCGCCACCGGAATTTCCTGTGTCGGCCCCTGAACCACCACCATACGGCGGTAGTTCTTCCTCATGTAGTCCTTGTGCGCAGCGCCCCATCGCGGCACGCCCGGAGCTCGATTCCCGATCGCCTGGTAGGGCAGACGAATGAATTCGTTGGCCAGCATCGCACCGCCCGCCAGTCCGGAATTGCCGTGACTGAAGTCGCAAATCGCGATGCTCGCGCCAGGCCCCAGGTCGTCGTAGCAGTCCTCAGCCAGCAGACCCATCGCGCCCGTGTACATGTGGCCCTGCAGATTGCGGCCCACCCAGTCGGTCCGGTTGCCGAGCCCGTTCGGGAACAGCTTTGACTTCGAATTCAGCAGCAGCCGCGCGCTCTCAATCGCACTCGCCGAAACGATGACGATGCGCGCCGGCTGATCCTGCAACTGACCCTTGCTGTCGAAGTAGCGGACGCCCGTAGCCTTGCCCTGATCGTCGACGACGACCTGCTGGACATGGCATTCCGTCCGCAGTTCCAGATTGCCGGTCGCCAGTGCGCGAGGCAGCACCGTGTTCTGTGTCCCGCACTTGGCATCCACTTCGCAGGCGAACCCCACGCACCAGCGACACCGCATGCACCCTTGCCGGCCCCCGTATGGCACCGTGTTCCGCAGCATCGGAATGTGAAACGGGTGCAGCCCCAGCTTTTTAGCACCGTTCCAGAGCACCTCATGCTCCCGGCTCGGAGGCAGCGGAGGCATGGGCAGCGCCTTCTTCCGCTCACCCTTGAACGGGTTGGTCGAATCGTCGCCGGAGACCCCGATCTCCCATTCGGCCTTCTCGTAGAACGGCTCCAGGTCGTCGTATGTGATCGGCCAGTCCTCCAGCGTCGAGTTCTCAAACGCCCTCGGAACCAGCGCACCATACACTGAGCGCATACGGAAATCGTTGGGATGGAAGCGCCACGCCATGGCGCCATACGACAGCGTGCCCCCGCCGACGCACGCCGCATTGTTGCTGTACCCCGAGCCCGACGGCTCAACCACGCGAAGCTGCCCCTTGCTTTCGACAACCACCCGAGGATTACCCTCATCGTCAGGGCCGAATGGATGACCCAGCACCGACGTCCGCTGATTGCGCAGATCGTCCTTCAGGCAGTCGGCTGGAGTGTTCCACTTCCCTCGCTCCAGCAGTACGGTCTTAAACCCGGCGAAAGCGAGTTCCTTGGCCACAATCGGCCCAGCCGCGCCCGCTCCGATCACGACTGCATGAACACCGGGGAGCGTCATACCTTGCCCCCGTCGGCGATCGTGTACTGCTGCCGCCCACGCACCGGAGACACTGGTACCCCGAGCATTCTCCACGAGACGTATTCCCGATTCCCACCATGCCGCGGCGAGCCGTAAAAGCCCTGCATCGCATGCCCCAGCACCATCTCAAACGCAGCCTTGCCGCCGTCGGTGAAAAACTCGTGAGGGCACTTGCCCGCCTCCATGGACGCGAGGACTTCCTCGACACGCAACCCAGGCTTGCTGCCCCGGTATCGCGCGAACGCCGCAACAGCTTCCCGATACTTCGGCAGAAGCATCCGGTACTTGCGCGTGAGCTGAATGTCGATGAATCGAACTACGCGCGCATCGGTCGCGCCGCCATCCTGATCGGCAGGTATCAGCGCTTCGCACCACTCTTCAAGCGCCTTTACTTCGACCTCGGACAGGACTCGATAGCCAGGGGCTGCGCCCCGAACCCCGCAACCGGCAACAGCGACCGCCGCGGCGGTGAGGAAGGTTCGCCGTTTCAGGGCGAACATCCTCATACGGAGGACATCACTCGGACTTGCCATACCTCACAGACTGTAAGGTCACCCGCCGTCAGCCTATCACGACTCCGTCAGCCAGCCAGATTCGTCCGCGATATGCTGGAGCCGCAATGAACAGGCGCGACTTCCTCCGAACCACAGCCGCCGCAGCAGGATCGCTGCGCACCGCAGCCGCCGCAGACAGCCGGCCCAACATCGTCATCATCCTTGCCGATGACATGGGATACTCTGACCTCGGCTGCTACGGAAGTGAAATCCGCACGCCCAATATTGACAGCCTGGCGCGAAACGGCGTTCGTTTCACGCAGTTCTACAATACGGCCCGCTGCTGCCCTACCCGCGCTGCGCTCCTCACGGGCCTTTATCCCCATCAGACCGGAGTCGGCCACATGGTCGACAACCCCAAAGCGATGCCGGGCTATACGGGGGACCTCAACACCCATTGCGTCACCATCGCCGAGGTGCTGAAAGGTTCCGGATACCAGACCTTCATGTCGGGCAAATGGCACGTGACGCCGATCACCGAATCAAAGCACAACTGGCCCCTGCAGCGTGGTTTCGACCGTTACTACGGCATCATCCACGGGGCCGCCAACTACTTCAACCCGGTCACCCTCACCCGTGACAACGCGCCCGCTGAGATCGGCGACAACTACTACTTCACCGACGCCATCGCCGACAACGCAGTCACCTACATCAAGGCCGGCGCCGAAGCGAAAAAGCCGTTCTTCCTTTACGCCGCATTTACCGCGCCGCACTGGCCGCTGCATGCGAAACCAGAAGACATCGCCCGATACAAAGGCCGTTACAAAGAGGGCTGGGACGTCCTTCGCCTGCAGCGCCACAAGAAAATGGTCGAGCTCGGCATCGTCAAGTCGAACTGGCCCATCACGCCGCGCGACCCGTCCGTCCCCGCATGGTCCGATGCCGAAGACAAAGAGTGGCAGCAGAGCCGCATGGAAGTGTACGCGGCGATGGTCGATTCTCTCGACCAGAATGTCGGCCGCATCCTCGAAGCCCTCCGCACCACCGGTCAGGACAGCAACACGCTGGTCATGTTCCTCGCCGATAACGGCGGCTGCGCCGAAGAGCTCGGCCCCAAAGCACAAGGCCTCCACGTGCCTGACAAAACTCACAAGGGCGAGCCGGTGCGCCGCGGCAACATTCCCACCATCGCTCCTGGCCCGGAAACCACATATCAGAGCTATGGTGTGCCCTGGGCCAACGCATCGAACACGCCGTTCCGACTCTACAAACACTGGGTCCACGAGGGCGGCATTTCCAGTCCGTTCCTCGCGCGATGGTCCGGCAAGATCAAGCCCGGCGCCATCTCGCACGAACCTGGGCACCTCATCGATCTGATGGCAACCTGCGTCGACGTCGCCGGTGCGCGCTATCCCGGCGAGCGCAAAGGTCAGTCCGTACAGGCCATGGAAGGCGTCTCGCTCCAGCCCGCGATGCGAGGCGGAAAGCTCACCCGCCGCAACCCCATCTTCTGGGAGCACGAGGGCAACCGAGCCGTTCGACAGGGTCGCTGGAAGCTGGTCTCGAAATTCCCCGGCACCTGGGAACTCTACGACCTTGAGGCCGATCGCACCGAGACCACTGACCTCGCGGACAAACACCCCGACCGGACAAAGGAACTTGCGGCCGCCTGGGACAACTGGGCGCGCCGCGCTAACGTCGAACCGTGGGACAAGGTGAGGAGCGCGCCGCGCACACCCGCCCCCATACCACCAGCCTAAATAACATGACCAGACCACTGATACTGGCTCTCCTGCCCACGTTGCTGGCAGCACAGGCCCAGCCGCCCGACTTCTCGTGGGCCGGCTACCATTCTGGAGAGGCGCCCATCCCTCGCGCCGCCGTGACGGCCAGCGTTCGCGATTTCGGAGCCGTCGGCGACGGCGAGAAGGACGACACGGCCGCATTTCTCAAAGCCATCGAGGCCACCACCGGAGTCATCCGGGTGCCAGCTGGTCGCTACAAAATCACCGGCATACTCGATGTGAAAAAGAGCGGGGTGGTCATCCGCGGCGATGGCCCCGACAAGACCACGCTCTTCTTCCCGACTCCGCTCAGCGACATTCGGCCCGACTGGGGCGCCACCACCGGCGGCCAGCGAACCTCCAACTACTCCTGGGCAGGAGGCTTCATCTGGTTCCGCGGCTCGTTCGGGAATCGGCGTCTTGCCACCGTTGCTTCGGAATCCGCGCGGGGCGCAACAGTGCTCAAGCTCTCTTCCACGCAGGGCCTGAAAGTCGGCCAGAAAATCCAGATTGCGGTGCGCGACGATGAGGCGAAGACACTCTCTTCACATCTGTACTCCGAGGACCCCGGCGACATGAAGAAGCTCGACGGGACGCGGACCTCCATCATCGTCGGCATCCGCAGTATCAGGGCCGAATCCATCACCATCGACCGCCCACTCCGCTTCGACATCCGCGCCGCATGGAAACCTGAGGTCCTCAGCTTTGAGCCAACAGTAACCGAGTGCGGCGTCGAAGACCTCCGCTTCGAATTTCCGGCGCCGGAGTACAAAGGCCACTTCACCGAACTCGGCCAGAACCCCGTCGCGCTGCAGGGCGTGGCCGATTGCTGGGTTCGCAACATCCGGCTTACCAACCCCGACAGCGGCCCATTCATCTCCGGCTCATTCAACACTGTCGATGGCATCGTCTACGAATCGGCGCGCACCACCACCGTCAAACAGGGCTTCAACGGCCATCACGGAATGTACATCGGTGGTGACGACAATCTGTTCACCAACTTCGACATCCGCATGAAGTTCATTCATGACCTGTCGGTGAGCCACGGGGCCGGCAACGTCATCTCCAACGGCAAAGGCGTCGACCTCGCCTTCGATCACCACAAACGGGCGCCGTACGAGAACCTCTACACAAACATCGACGCCGGAGCCGGAACGCGCCCCTGGATGTCAGGCGGTGGTGACGCACTTGGCCGGCACTGCGGAGCCCGCGAAACGTTCTGGAACATCCACGCCGCGGCACCACTGAAGCCCCCGCCAGCCGGCTGGGCACCTGGTTCCATCATCCTTTCGGGCCTTGCGCCTGAGAGAGTCGAACCCGTTAACCTGCACACCGAGCAACTCGCCCGCAGACTGCGAAAGAATTGAGGAAGCCATGGACAGACGAGCATTTCTGGTAAGCGCATCCGCCGCACACGCTATGCAATCCTCCAACCTGCCGCGCGTTGGACTCATCGGAGCAGGTGGCCGCGGCAAACTGCTCACCGCCGAATTCAAAGAGGTGGGCGCGACGGTCGGCGCCGTCTGCGATGTCTACCAGCCGAACCTCGAAGCAGGACTGAAGGCTGCATCCACCGGAGCGACGGCGTTCTCGGACTACCGCAAACTGCTCGAAGACAAAAGCGTTCAGGCGGTCATCGTGGCGACGCCGGATCACTGGCATGCGCGCATGGTGATCGACGCAGTGAACGCGGGCAAAGACGTGTACGTCGAAAAGCCCATGACGCATGAAGCGGCCGAAGCCTTCGACGTTATCGCCGCCGTCCGCCGCACGAAACGCATTGTGCAGGTCGGCACGCAGCGCCGGAGTTCTCCGCTGTTTCAGGACGGCCGAGCGCTGGCGCAGTCGGGCAAACTGGGCGACGATCGCCTGGTCACCTCGCAGTGGCTGAACTACCAGGCGGGCCTGAACATGCGGCCACTCGATGGCACGCTCGACTGGAAGCAATGGCTCGGCAAAGCCCCGCAACGCGAGATGGACCCGGTGCGTTTTCGCAACTGGTATTACTACTGGGACTACTCGGGCGGCCTGCTGATCGGGCAGGCGGCGCACATGGTCGATTCTATCCAGTGGTTCATGGGAACCGGCGTTCCCTCCGCAGTCACCTGCGCTGGCGGGCAGGTGAACTTAAAACCTGCTGAAATTCCGGAAACTGCCAGCATAAATCTGGAATATTCCCAGGTAAATCTCTTCGCCACATTTACTCTCGGCTATAAAGCGATGCGTTATCACACGCACAACGACCAGATGGCCCAGTATCACGGCTCGAAAGCCCGGCTCGACGTGGGCCGCGAATCGTATACGCTGTGGCCGGAGCAGGGAGCCGCTCTGCAACTCAGGCCCGACGTCACACGCGATGAGCCCGGCGCCTTCAACCGCGCTACTCGCGAACACATCCGCAACTTTCTCGACTGCATCCGTTCCCGCAAGGACCCCAATGCGCCGGTAGAGGAGGGCATGAAGACCGCAGTCGCCCTGGTGATGACGCTCGAATCCCTGCGCAGCGGCAGACGCGTAAAATGGGATGCTGCGAACCGCCGCATCGTATGAACATGACCCTGTTGCACTCTGTCAGCTACTCCGGCTTCTGGGGCCAGGCCCCTCTCACGCTGGACGCCTTTATCGACAAAGCGGCCGACCTCGGCTTCTCGGGCGTCATGCTGATGGCGAAGCGCCCGCATCTTTCCGTTCTCGACTACGACGCGCCACGCCTTGCCGCGCTCCGCGAGAAGATCGAGCGGCGTGGGTTGCGCCACGTTGTCATTGCCGGCTACAACGACTTCACAGCGGGCCTCGACCGCCCCGACATCCCGCACCGCGAATACCAGATCGCGCACGTCACCGACCTGTGCCGCATGGCGTCCGCACTGGGCTCGGCCCCGGTCCGCATCTTCACCGGCTATGAGTATCCGTCGCACGGTTACAGCCAGCAGTGGAAGCTGCTGGTGGACACGTTGCGCGAATGCTCGAAGCGTGCCGCCGATTGCGGCGTAACGCTCGGTGTTCAGAACCACCACGATCTGGCTGCCGGGTACGAGACGCTGCATGACCTGATTCAGGCCGTCGACCATCCGAACTGCCGCGCCATGTTCGACGCCTGGGCGCCGTATCTCCAGGGCGCGGACCTGAAAGCCGCCGCAAAGAAGATGGCGCCGCTGAACATCCACACCACCATCGCCGACTACCAGCGCCGGCCTCGCTACCGCTACGAAGCGAACGTCGTCAACTACCTTCCGGCTACCCCGCTGGTGCAGGCAGTGCCGATGGGCGAGGGTGAAATCGACTACCGCGGCTTCCTGACGGAACTGCGCGACGGTGGCTTTACGGGCACAATCGCGTATGAAATGTGCTCGCCTCTGCTGCATGGCAGCGACATGGCGACGCTCGACAGCTACGCGCAACGGTTCCTCGAATTCATGAGCCAGGTATACTCGGAGGAATCCAAGCCATGTCTACCAATGAAACCTTCACAGGCCGCCGCGACTTCCTGAAGACCGCCGGCGTTGCAGCAGCAGCGGGTTTTCCTGCCGTTATCAGGGCGCAAACCGTTACCAACGCGATCAAGGTCGGCCTGGTTGGCTGCGGTGGACGCGGCACCGGCGCCGCCTCGCAGGCGCTGCGCGCCGACGACTACGCCGAACTGGTCGCCGTGGCTGACGTTGACCAGGCGCAGGTGGACAAGTCGCTCGGGACGCTGAAGAAGATCCAGCGCATCGGTGGCCGGGTCAAGGTGGAATCGGACAAGCAGTTTCTCGGGCTCGACGCCTATCAGAAAGTGATCGCCAGCGGGGCCGACGTGATCCTGCTTGCCACGCCGCCGGGCTTCCGGCCACTGCATCTGGCATCCTGCATCGCTGCGAACAAGAACGTGTTCTGCGAAAAGCCCGTCGCCACCGACGCGCCCGGTGTTCGCGCCGCGCTCAAGGCCGCCGAAGATGCGAAGGCGAAGAATCTCTCGCTGGTGGCCGGCTTCTGCTGGCGCTACAACGCGATGATCGTCGACACCTTCCAGCAGATCAAGGACGGTGCCATTGGCAAGATGGCGGCCTATTACGCCACCTATTACACCAGCCCGGTGAAGCCGATGCCTCCCGCGGCAACGCGGCCTGAGGGCATGAGCGACGTGCAGTGGCAGACCCGCAACTGGTACAACTTCGTGTGGCTGTGCGGCGACAGCCTGGTGGAACAGGCCGTTCACAGTGTCGACAAAGTGGCGTGGGCGATGGGCGATATCGCTCCGGTGAGCTGCGTTGGCGTCGGCGGCCGAACCATTCCGGCCGAGGGCGGCAACATCTACGACCACTTCGAGATCAACTACCTTTACCCGAACGGCGTCCGCGCCTTCATCGCGAACCGCCAGATTGAGAACTGCTACAACGAGAACTCGGACTACATCATCGGGTCGGAAGGCACGTGCACCATCGGCCGAGGCCCTCGCCCGAAGATTGAGGGCAAGACGAACTGGACGTGGTCCGGCCAGCCCTACGACATGTATCAGCGCGAGCACGACGTGCTCTTCGCCAGCCTCCGCAAGAACACGCCCATCAATGACGGTACGCGTCTGGCCACCAGCACCATGCTGGCGATCATGGGTCGCATGGCGGCTTATACCGGTCAGCAAGTCACCTGGGAGCAGGCGATGAACTCGCAGGAATCGCTGGTACCGGACAAGATCGACTGGAACGGCAGCCTGGAAGTGAAGCCTCTGGCCCGGCCTGGCGTAACGAAACTGATCTGATGCACGCACGTTTTTCCCTCGCTTTGCTGCTTGCGGGCTCAGCGGCCTCTGGAGCAGACTTTGCGGCCGATATCGCGCCGCTGCTTGAATCGCACTGCGCGGCCTGTCACAGCCAGGCCCGCGCGGCAGGGGGGCTGGCGATTGTGTCGCGTCAGTCCCTGCTCGACAAGAAAGTGGTGGTGCCGGGCAAACCCGATGCCAGCACACTGTACACACTCGCGGCACTCCCTTCGGACAAGCGCGGCGCGATGCCTCCGGGCGGTCCGCGTCTTCCCGAGCCGCAACTGGCGAAGCTTCGCCAGTGGATCGAGGCGGGCGCCGTCTGGCCCGCCGGTGTCGCTCTGAAGACTGGCCCGGCTACCGGACCGGCAGATGAAAACGATACCGTCCGCAAGATCCACGCGCGCATTACGGCCAGGCCCTCCGCGGCGAATCCGGGTGCGAAGTACAGCATCACAATCCCGAACTCGGCCGTGCAGTACGAGATGGTTCCCGTGCCGGCCGGCGAGTTCCAGATGGGGCCTCGCAAGGTGAGGGTCGACACGTTCTGGATGCAGGCCCATGAAGTGACATGGGACGAATACCGGCTGTTCATGTTCCAGACGCAGACCGGCCGTACGCCGACCAAAGACGCCATTGTGGACGCAGTCGCCGGGCCGACTCGGCCCTACGTCGAGATGAGCTTTGGCATGGGGATCAACGGGTTTCCCGCGATCAGCATGACGCAGCATGCGGCCAATAAGTACGCCGAGTGGCTCAGCGCCAGGACTGGCGAGTTCTACCGCCTGCCGACTGAAGCCGAGTGGGAGTACGCTTGCCGCGCCGGAGGAACGGGCCAGACGGACGCGTGGCATTCGGGCAACAGCAACGGCAAGTACCAGCTGATAGGCAAAAAGCAGCCGAATGCCTGGGGCTTGTACGACATGCTGGGCAACGTGATGGAGTGGACGCTCGATCAGTACGGCCCGTATGAGGCTTCCGGAGTGGTCGATAATCCGTGGGTGAGATCGACGATGCCGTATCCGCACGCGGTTCGGGGCGGATCGTGGAACGACGCTGCGGCGGAACTGAACTGCACGGTGCGGGTGGCGTCGGACGCGACATGGAAGCAGCAGGATCCGCAACTGCCCAAGAGCATCTGGTACATGACCGACGCGCAGTGGCTGGGGTTCCGTCTGGTGCGGCCGGTGAAAGTGCCACAGTCCGACACGATGTTCGGCTACTGGAATAATGGTGTCGAACACGACGAGCAGTAAGAATATGCATCGGTTTGTTGTCCTCCTGTTGTTTGCTGGTACCGCGTTCGCTGAGGTCCGGTTCAACCGCGACGTGCGGCCCATTTTGTCCGACCGGTGCTACGCCTGCCACGGGCCGGACGGCAACAACCGGAAGACGAAGATGCGCCTGGATGTCGAGGGCGGTGCGGGCGCTTCGATCCTCGCGGGCGATGCCGAGGCGAGCCCCGTTTACAAGCGGCTGATCTCCACCAGCAAGACGCTGCGCATGCCTCCGGCGTACCTGGGCCACGATGCGCTGCCTGCCTCGGACGTTGCGATGATCCGGCAGTGGATCACTGAGGGGGCGAAATACGAAAAGCATTGGTCCTTCATTCCTCCTGTGCGGCCTGCGCTGTCTGCTGTGCAGAACTCGGCATGGGCGCGGAATCCGATTGACCGGTTCGTTCTGAACCGGCTGGAACGCGAGGGGCTGAAACCCTCGCCCGAGGCGGATCGCCGAACGCTGATCCGCCGCGTGACTCTCGACTTGACTGGCCTGCCGCCGACTCCCGCCGAGGTGGAGGCGTTCGTCGGCGACGCTTCCCCGAAGGCTTACGACAAGGTGGTCGACCGGCTGCTTGCATCGACGCGCTATGCCGAGCGGATGGCGATTCGCTGGCTGGAAGCGGCTCGCTATGCCGATACGAACGGGTATCAGACAGACGGGCCTCGCACGATGTGGCGGTGGCGCGACTGGGTGATCGACGCATTCCACAAGGACATGCCGTATGACCGGTTCACCATCGATCAGCTTGCCGGCGATCTGCTGCCGAACCCTACGACTGAGCAACTGATTGCGACCGGGTTCCACCGCAACAACCGTACGAGTGCCGAGGGCGGCAGCATCGACGAAGAGCTCCGCGTGGAGTATGTGGCGGACCGGACTGAGACGACGTCGACGGTATGGCTCGGGCTGACCGTGGGCTGCGCGCGCTGCCACGATCACAAGTTCGATCCGGTGCCGCAGAAAGACTACTACTCGCTGTTCTCCTTCTTCAACAACGTTCCGGAGCGGGGCTTCGTGTGGAACTTCGGCAACGAAGACCCGCTGATGAAGGCGCCTCGACAAAACGAAGCCAAACGGCTGGCCGAACTCGACGACAAGGTTGCCGCGGCTCGGGCGGCTGCGGACAAGGCTGCCCGCGATTTACCGAAGCTGCAGCGCAAATGGGAACAGCAGATCAAGGCTCCGGGCTGGACTGTCAGCGACGGCCTCGGCCTGCGTGTGGCTGAGCAGAAGAGCTTCGACGGCAAAGCGTTCACTGAGCTGGCTGACGGGCCGAAGTTCAACTATCAGGACCCGTTCACGTTTTCCGCGCGCGTCCGTCCGGAGACTCCGAACGGTGCACTGCTCTCCAAAGGCGAGGACGACTTCGAGGGCCTGCAACATGCCCTCTACATCCTGAACGGCAAGCTCCGGCTGCACATCACGTTCCGGTGGTCCGACCTTGCGTTGCGACTGGAAACGGTCCAGCCGCTGAAGCTTAACGAATGGCAGCACGTGGCTGTCAGCTACGACGGCAAGAGGCGCGCGTCCGGCGTGCGCGTCTACGTGGACGGCAAGCCTCAGGAAGTCACGGTCCTGATGGATCAACTGCTCAACCCGCTGAGCACGAAGTTGCCCTGGCGGCTTGGCGCTGGCGGCGGAATGCGGTTCCAGGGCTCGCTGGAAGACGTTCGTGTTTACACCCGCGTTCTGACGGCGGACGAGGTCGCGGCACTGACGGTCAGTGAGCCGGTGGAACAACTTGCCGCGTTGAAGAAGCGATCGGCTGCCCAGGAAACGGCCCTGCGGCTTTGCTATCTGGACACGGCGGCGGCTCCGGTGATTCGGTCGACTCGGGCGGCTCTTGCGGCGGCTGAAGCGGAGCGCAACAAGTATGCGGCGAGCCTTCCCGAGACAATGGTGATGCGCGAACGGGACGAGGTTCGCGACACGTTCATTCTCAAGCGCGGCGCTTATGATGCGCATGGCGACAAGGTGGCTCGCGCGGTTCCGGCGGTGCTGGGCGCGATGCCGGAATCGTATCCGCGCAACCGGCTTGGGCTGGCGCAGTGGCTGGTGGACCGCAAGAACCCACTGACGGCCCGTACGACGGTGAACCGCTGGTGGGCGATGCTGTTCGGCACCGGCATTGTGAAGACCGTGGAGGACCTGGGCTCGCAGGGCGAGTGGCCTGGTAACCAGGATCTGCTCGACTGGCTTGCGGTCGAGTTCATGGACTCGGGCTGGGGCGTGAAGCACATGCTCCGCACCATGGTTACAAGCGCGACTTACAGGCAGTCCTCGCGAGTTACTCCCGAGTTACTGCAGCGCGATCCGGAGAACCGGCTGCTGGCCCGCGGGGCCCGGTTCCGTCTGAGCGCGGAGATGATTCGAGACCAGGCTCTGGCGGCCTCGGGGCTGCTGGTGGACAAGGTTGGCGGACCGTCGGTGATGCCGTATCAGCCGCCTGGACTTTGGCAGGAACTCACCTCGAGCTCCGAGTACAACTCTTACAAACAGGACACTGGCGAAGGTCTGTATCGCCGCAGCCTTTATTCATACTGGCGGCGGACGATTGCTCCACCGTCGATGGTCAATTTCGATTCGCCGACTCGCGAGGTTTGTACGGTTCGGGAGAATCGGACCAACACGCCGTTGCAGGCGTTGAACCTGATGAACGAGGTCACGTATGTGGAGGCCTCGCGGCGACTGGCCGAGCGGCTTCTTGCCGACGGCGGGGCGAGCGCGGAGTCAAGGATTGCGCACGCGTTCCGGCTGGTACTGGCGCGCGATCCGAAGCCTGAGGAAGTCCGGGCACTGAGCGCGGCGCTGGAGCGGTTTCGCGCTTATTATGCCCAGAATCCGGCAAAGGCCGAGCAGTTTGTGGCGCACGGGACGTCGAAGCCCACCGGCCCGGGGCCTGAGCTGGCGGCTTATGCCGGGATCGCGGGCATTGTTCTGAATCTCGACGAGGCGGTCACGAAGGAGTAATGATGCAACCGATCACTCGACGACATTTTCTGGCCGGTGCCGCGGTGGCTTCATTGAGCGCCGCTACCGGACCGAACTTCGCCCCGAAGGCGAAGCGGGTGATTTATCTGTTCCAGTCTGGCGGTCCTTCGCAGATGGAACTGTTCGACTACAAGCCCCGGCTTACCAGGATGCAGGGCACGGAACTGCCGGCGTCGGTGCGGGCCGGCCAGAGGCTGACGACTATGTCGTCGGCGCAGGCCAGCTTCCCGGTGGTGCCATCGAAGTACAGCTTCGCCCAGCATGGAAAATCGGGCGCGTGGGTCAGCGAACTGCTTCCGCACACGGCGAAGATGGTGGACCGGCTGACCTTCGTGAAATCCTGCTACACCGAGGCGATCAACCACGATCCGGCGGTCACGTTTTTTCAGACCGGATCGCAGATAGCGGGGCGGCCGAGCATGGGCTCCTGGGTGTCCTACGGGCTCGGGGCGGAGACGCAGGATCTGCCTGCTTTTGTGGTGATGATTTCACCGGGCTCGGGAGGCACCGGCCAGCCGTTGTACGACCGGCTCTGGGGCAGCGGGTTTTTGCCGAGCCGGTACCAGGGCGTGAAGTTCCGCTCGGTCGGCGACCCGGTGCTGTACCTGTCGAACCCGGAAGGTTTCCCGGCGGAGAACCGGCGCGTCTATCTGGACACGCTGAAGACGTTGAACGAGCAGAAGCTCGCCGACTATGGCGATCCGGAAACGGCGACACGAATCGCGCAGTACGAGATGGCGTTCCGGATGCAGACGTCGGTGCCGGAACTGACCGACCTGTCGAAAGAACCCGCGAGCACGTTCGAGCTGTACGGCCCGGACGCTCGCAAGCCGGGTTCGTTTGCCTATAATTGCCTCCTTGCGCGCCGGCTGGCCGAGCGCGGGGTTCGTTTCATACAGCTGTATCACCGCGACTGGGATCATCACGGCGGTTTGCCGAAGGGCTTGCCGCGTCGATGCCAGGAGACCGACCAGCCGTCGGCGGGGCTGATCGAGGATTTGCGGCAGCGTGGGATGCTCGACGACACGCTGGTGGTGTGGGGCGGCGAGTTTGGCCGCACGGTGTATTGCCAGGGCAAGCTGACTCCTGACGATTATGGCCGGGACCATCATCCGCGCTGCTTCACCATGTGGTTTGCGGGCGGCGGGATGAAGCCTGGGCTGACGCTGGGTTCGACCGACGATTACTGCTACAACATCGCCGAGCGGCCGGTACACGTTCACGACGTGCAGGCCACGATTCTGCACTGCCTGGGCGTGGACCACACGAAACTTACCTGGAAATTCCAGGGCCGAAATTTCCGTCTTACGGATGTGCACGGACAAATCGTTAAGGAGATTCTGGCCTGAGCGCCGAACTATTGCAGCGGTGGGCCATTCGGTTCGGCACGTCTGTTGTGATCTTCATCGGATTCTGGATCGGCGCCAGAATTCTTCAGGCGGTGATCTCGCGCGTTCACACCCGCGTGCCGCCGGGCAACGCCGACCTGCTGGATCTGCTGGGACGGGTGGCTGGCCTTGCGCTGATGGTTTTCGGGGCCATTACGGCGCTGGGGACGCTGGGCATAGATGTCTCGGCACTGGTGGCGGGACTTGGGCTTACCGGGTTTGCGCTCGGGTTTGCTTTTCGAGATGTGCTGTCAAACCTGCTGGCCGGCATCCTGATCCTGCTGTACCGGCCTTTTTCACGCGGCGATCATATCGCGGTCACCGGGTTTGACGGGATCGTTTCGCAGATCGACCTGCGGTACACGACTTTGCAGAGCGAAGGGAAGATTATTTTGATTCCCAACTCCAACTTGTTCACCAATCCCATCGAGGTTCGGCGTAGTGGGCCGCCTGCTGCTTAGCTCGATTACGGGCGCGGCAGCTTTGCTGGGTTCGTTCCTTCGAATTTCGCTAATGTTCTGAGCCAGAACAGGTTGCGGCTGTTGTACGGGACGGATCTTTCGCAGCCGGAGGAGCTGGTTGATGGCACGGTCTATGATGCGGTGCTGCTGGCGGATGTTGGACTGGATGGCCTGGAACATATTCCGACGGTTGGCGAGAGCCTGGAATCCGAGCGCGGTGTGAGTTTCGATGTCGCACCCGTCTTCGAAGTGGTTTTCGATATGCGGCAGCACGCCGTTCATTTCGAGATCCAGAGCCGCGGTTTCGATGGTGCCGAGGCGGTTGAGGCGCCACCTCGCGTCGACGATATCCATTACGAAGCCCTGTTCCGTTTGGGTTGCGGGGTCCCATTCTTCGAGCAGGATGTCCCGGCCTTCCAGATATGCGGCCTGATCCTCGGTGTTCAGGACGATGGCTTTGGTGTAGACGCTTTTGGTGTCGGTGTTGGTGTCCATGTTGGTTGCTGTTCCTTTCCTGCGCAGACTCTAGCACAGGGGTGTCCAAAAACCGGGGGTGGCCTGGGTGGTGGGTTTCGCTGTAAGTTGTTGTCAGAGAACCAGTAAAAATTATTTTTTAAATGTGCACCGGGTGTGTCACGGGATAGTCGCGGACTGATATTGTACAGAGCAGTGGCGAACATTTTCATCAGTTACCGGCGCCCGGATTCGGCGCCTTCGGCGGGACGGATCTCTGACCGGCTTGGCGCGGAGTTTGGGTCGGATCACGTTTTCATGGATGTGGAGGATATCGCGCCGGGCCAGGACTTTGTGGACGCCATCGAGCAACGGATTGCCGCGTGTCAGGTGCTGGTGGCGGTGATTGGTCCGCTCTGGCTTTCGCTGCTGCGGGCGCGTGGTGACGGGGCACCGGACTTTGTCGAGCAGGAGATTGCGACCGCTTTGCGGCGGGGGGTCCGCGTGATCCCGGTGCTGGTGGGCGGGGCCGTTATGCCGGCCGAGTCGGAGCTGCCGGAAAGTCTTCGGGGGCTGGCCCGGCGCCAGGCGGTCACTATTCGCGACGCTTCATTTGGGGAGGATGCGGGCGTGCTGGTGCGTGGCGTTCGGGGCGACGGGAACACGGTGATTTGGGCGGTGATTGCCGCTGGCATTCTGATCGCTTTGCTTGGCGGGGGGCTGTTGCTGTGGAACTCGCGGAGTAAGGCGGTGGTTCGGATGGACGGAGCATGGATGGCCCGGATGCAGCGCGGAGTGGCGGGGCGTCCGTATATGGTGCGGCTGCGGTTTCGGGAGGCTGGTGGAGTGCTGCGCGGCGAGGTGGAGTATCCGACGGGTGGTGGGGTGATTGAAGGAGGCTCCGTGGACGCGGCTGGGCGGCTGGTGTTTTCGACTTCGCACGTGCCGCAGTTTGAGAGCTCGCCGGTGGTGATTCGATTTGTTGGAGAGATTCGGGGCGGGGAAATTGCTCTGACATCTACTGGCCCGGATGGCGGGGTGGCCACGGGGGTGGCTCGGAAGTCGGATTAGGGTTGCGTGGCGAGGATGGCGCCCTTATACATTCCCATGCCGCACGTGAAGGTCAGGTCCTGGGTGGTGGCGGT
>JAWXCM010000290.1:0-7398 GCA_034408745.1 Bryobacteraceae bacterium | reverse complement strand
TGCCAGAGGTCTTTCAGGTGCGCCTCCAGATCGGCTATGGTCTCTCCCTGTGTGATGTAATCGGGAAATTCCTCGAAGTAGCCGAGCCATTCGGCTCCAGCCTGCCAGTACACATAGCGTGCACTCACCATGTTCCCAGAACTGTTTCATTTGCCCTTACTCCCTGCGACGCTGGCGAGCCAGGCGATGATGTGGTCCATCTGCGCCTCGGTTAGCTTCTTGCCGAACGAAGGCATGGGGGACTCGCGGATCAGTTCCACGCTGGACAGATCCTGCTTGCGGAACGAGGTCAGGCGGCCATCGGTATCGCGAATCTGGATGGAGTGCGTGTCCTCATTCAGCCGGGTTCCGCGGAAGGGGCGCCCTGCTTTCGTCTGCCCCGCGAAGGTCCAGTATTCGGCACCGACGATGGCGTTGGGATGCACGAGGGAGTCGAGGATCTCGACGTCAGAGCGGAGGGCTGCGATCTCGGTGAGGTTGGGCGCTGACAGGCCACCGCTGCCGCTTACGCTATGCCAGCCCGCGCAATACTCGGTAAACAACTTTTCACCTGCGGCCGGCTCGCCGTCCCCTGTCTTCGCGCGGGTGGAAACCGCGAGGCTTCTCAAATAAGACACCAGCTGCCAGGTGACCCTGCCATTAAGTTTGAACCCGGGCGTGGAAGTGCCGGGGACGCCCCTGGTGATGGTGAGGAACAGATCTTCATCGCCGCGGCCGTAGCGAAAGATCCCGGTCTTAAGAGATGGTCCCGAGAGTCGGTGCCTGATCCGTCGATGCCGTGGCAGCCCGCGCACCGGCCTCGGAATACGGCGGCACCGGTTGCGGCGTCGAGAGGCGTCGTGCAGGGATTTCACGGCGGTGTCGCTGCCGTGCTGTGCGTGCACGGACATCGCGGCCACGGTCAGCAGAAGGAGAACCACGCGCATGCGCGGTCTCATATCACACGGCGCGGGTCTCGGAACGGCGGCTGTCCACATCGCGCGTAAAAACATCTTGTTTTGCATGTCTGTTGACATCACCCCCGAAATTCGGATATAAGCGATGGGCGAACAGGGAGCCCACTATTCAAAATTGCTTCCTGTGTAACCGCTGATTTCGAGGCGTTTGTGTGCGCCGAACTCCAGGGAGGCATCGTCGATGACTAACCCACTGCCCGCGGCAACAGAGCCGTCGTTGTTGTGCTCTTCCCTCGCTCACTGTCTGCTCAGCCCATCCCATGAGGTGTTTCATTTATGAATCGTAAATTGTGGAAAGGCGCGTGTGCGGCGGCAACCGTGCTGTTTCTGTGGGCCGTGTCGGCAGTCGCGCAGACCGGCGGCGGCGCAACGCTGGTAGGAACTGTTACTGATCCAGCCGGCTCGGTTGTTTCGGGCGCGAAGATCACAGTTGTAAATACCGCCACAGCTTTCATTACTGAGAACACAACGTCAGAGGATGGCGCATATTACGTTCCGTTTCTTGCACCCGGCGTGTACCGGATCAAAGTGACGGCGCCTGGGTTTAAGGAATTCGTGCGCGACGGCATCACGATGCGTTCTGCCGAAGTGCCGCGCATCGACATTGCCATGGAGATCGGTTCGGTGACCGACAGCGTGACGGTGACCGGTGAGGCTTCACTGCTGAATACGGAAAACGTGATGAGTTCGTATGTAATCGGTTCGAAGGCGCTGGTGGAAACGCCTGGCGTTATGAAGCGCACCGTGTACCTGTTGCAGTACATGCCTGGCGTGGTCGGCGTCCTGGGTCAGGCGGGCTTCCATATCCAGGGTCAGGCGCAGAACGACATCGGCTTCTCGATGGACGGGGTTAGTGCGAAGTCGCCTTATACGGGCACGGTCAATCAGGTAGATGGCGTGATTCAGGGGAGTACCGATGCCATGGAAGAGGTGAAGGTGCTGACGACTGGCACATCGGCAGAGTATGGGCACTCCGCCGGTGGATCGATGAAGATGGTCTACAAGTCGGGGACCAATCAACTGCACGTTACGTTTGAAGATCGATATTTAAACGGGAAATGGGTGCATCGCAATTATCTGACGCAGAACCCTCTGCCCGCCGAGGCGCCGTGGAGCTATCAGACTTTCGATCTCGTGGCCCACGGCCCCGTAGTGATTCCGGGTCTGTACAATGGCCGCAATAAGACGTTCTGGCTTTCCGATTACGCCATCAATCACGAACGCACGGTCAATTACCGGGTAACGACCGTCCCCACTCCGGAAATGCTGGCTGGCGACTTTTCCTTTAAGGAAGCTCCCGGAGGCGGTCTGCCGATCTACAATCCGCTGACTACACGGCTGGTCGGCAACACGTGGACTCGCGACCCGATGCCAGGCAATGTGATCCCGAGGAGCATGATGGATCCGGTGGCGTTGAAGTTCCTGGATCTGGGAATCTGGCTGGCGCCGAACCAGGTCGGCTCGCCGGCACGAACGGGGCCGAACGGAAACTTGCAGCGGGCCGAGAGTTGCCGCTGTCTAAACCGGGATCGATGGGACGAAAAAATCGATCACCAGTTTAATTCGAATAACAAGATCTTCTTCCGCTACTCGCACGGGCATCACCGCGGGCAGAACGGCGACAACTTCGGCAAGTCCGAGTTTAATGCGTCGCGCGAGATTAACCCGACAGACAACATCAACGGCGTGATCAGTTATACGTCTATTATCTCGAGGTCGGTCTTTAACGAGTTCCGTCTCGGCTATAACCGGCGTGCGTCGTCGAACCCAACTCGGCCGGAATCGGCGAAGGACGCGATCACGATTCCGGGCGTGACACAGGAGACCTTCCCGTACTTCAACATCGGCTACTCGATTGCACCGATGGGCTACTCGCGGCAGGTCGGTGAGGACAAGATCGTTCAGGACAACCTCACCGTCATTGCCGGCCGCCACAGTTTGAAGATGGGCTTCGAGACGATCCGCACGCTGTACAGTGACAAGGCGACTTCGCTTCCGTCGGGTCAGTATAACTTTTCGGGTGGGGCGTCGCTGCCGTTCGCGCAGAATACTGGCAACGATTTCGCGGCGTTTCTGATGGGCGCGGTGACGAGCGCCACGTTCAGCAAGCAGCTTGCGATCTTCATGCCTCGCCAGTGGAACCAGGAACTGTACTTTCAGGACGACTGGAAGGTGCGTCCGGGCCTGACGCTAAACCTTGGCGTGCGGTGGACGTACTTTTCGCCGTACACGACGCGGTGGAATCAGCAGTCGCAGTTCGACCCGGACGCGATCGATCCGGTGAGCGGAAGAAAAGGGGCGATCACGCACCCGAAAGGGACCATCGGCAAGAAAGATCTGAATAACTTCCAGCCGCGGGTCGGGCTGGCGTGGACCTTCCATCCCAAGTGGGTATACCGGGCTTCGTTTGGCATAATGACGGTGGATAACACGGGCGTGCAGGGAGGGTTCGACGAGTATGCGGGCAACTTCAATATCCTGCAGCCGGTGGGCGATCCGCGGCAGGTATTTCAGCTGTCGGCAGGGCCTGGGCCGATCAATTATGTCGTGAACCAGGACGGGACCGTTCCGTATACGGGGGCGAATTTCGGGAGCCGTACGGCCTTCTGGCGCGATCCCAATCTGCGCAACGGGTACGTGATGAACTGGTCCGGTGGTTTCCAGTATCAGCCGGGAAAGACCTGGGTGTTGAACATGATGTATCAGGCCTCGGCGGGCGTCGGATTGCAGCGGAGCTGGAACATCAACGGTATACCGCTGTCCATCGCTCTCGGCGGCGACAGGCAGTTGCAGGACACTGTGTTCCTTGCGCAGCAGAACTACATGATCTATCCGCAGTTCGGAAACGTGAACCTGCTGTCGAACTTTAATCACAATACGTGGCACAGCGGGAATGTCTCACTGGAAAAGCGTTATGGAAGCGGGCTGATTTTCAATACCAGCCTGAATTATTCCAAGACGCTGAGCAACGACGATTCGCTGAGTTACTACAACCGGCAGGGTAAGGCTCGGACAGCGTACGACACGCGCTTCCAGTTCGGTGCTTTCGCGGTGTATGAACTGCCGGTGGGTAAGGGTAAGCGCTGGATGAACCACGGCGGTCTTACAAACGCTGTACTTGGCGGATGGAAATTCGCGATCACCGAGAATATCAATTCCGGTGTTCCTATTTCGGTTACTCATGGGGGCAGTCCCAACCGCTATCTGACGGCGTCGCGGGTTAACCCGGTGGGAAAGATCGAGGGCGCGAAGGTGGACAACTGGGATATGGGTCAGCGGTTTCCGACTGCCGCTCAGACGCCGTATTTTAAGATGAGTTCGTTCGCCTATCCGGACGCGTATACGATTGGGTCTCTTGGAGCGCGTGTCCTGCAGGCGCCCGCGCTGCTGTGGATGCAGTGCTTCGCTACCAAGAGCTGGCGTCCGGTGGGAGAGCGGTTCATGCTGAGCCTCCGGCTGGATGGTCACAATCTGCCGCACAAGAATCCCAATGTGGCGGCACCGAACACCACCTATAACCTCAACAATGCCAACGCCTGGGGCCGGTTTACGGGTGTCGTTGGAGATTTCTCCAACTTTGGCACCGCACAGGCCAACGTACAAATGTCGATTCGAGCGGAGTTCTAAAACATGAACAGAAGAGAAGTGGCTAATGTGGCGCTGGGCGGGGCCGCGGCCCTTGCAGCAGTGAGTAAGTTATCAGGTTCGCTGCGGCCAATCCCGCCCGGGATCAAGATCGGCGTCAGTGCGAATCAGCCCTCGCCGGAGCACATGAGTTACCTCAGGCAACTGGGGGTAACGTGGCTGAGCCTTGCGCCTGTACAAGCCAACGCCACCGCGGAAGGCTTTATCAGGCAACGCGAAGAATGGGAAGCGGCGGGGTTCAAGGTCTACAACATCGGCAGTGGCGTGGGGCCGAGCGGCAGCCTTCACAACATGCCGGAGGTGACGCTGAACCTGCCAGGCCGCGATCAAAAGATTGAAGAGTATCTCAATTACATCCGCTACCTGGGTAAGGCCGGAGTGCCGTACTCCACCTATGCGCACATGGGGAACGGGATCTGGTCGAGCGGCCGGGTTACGAGTGCGAGGGGGTACTCCGCGCGCGACGGGGATTCAAACAGTCCCAACTGGAAAGGGAACTGGGCCGGCAAGACCTATTCCGAGCCGTTATCGCACGGGCGTGTGTTCACGGAGGCCGAGATCTGGGAAAATTACACCTATTTCATTAAGAAAGTGGTGCCAGTGGCGGAAGAGGCGGGAGTTCGAATCGGCATTCATCCCGACGATCCGCCAAAGCCGATGCTGGCCGGAGTGCCTCGCTGTATCTTCAGCAATTTCGCAGGATACAAGAAGGCCATCGAGATTGCGAACAGCCCGAACATCGGCGTGTGCCTGTGCGTGGGGTCCTGGCTGGAAGGCGGCAAAGCTCTGACGGGCGCCGACCCTGTGGAAATGATTCGGCATTTCGGACCTAAGAAGAAGCTGTTTAAGATTCATTTCCGAAATGTGAGCGGGCCTCTGCCGCATTTCAGCGAAACTCTTATCGACGACGGCTACTTCGATATGAGCAAGGTGATGCGGGCGCTGGTTGAGGTGAAGTTCGAAGGCATCGTCATTCCGGATCACATCCCGGCGGTGGGCGTGATGCCTAACGCGCCGGACAGCAGCCGGGGAGCCGGACGAAGCGGTGAATATCGTCCCAGCCCTGGGCTCGCGTACCTGCTGGGTTGCATGAACGCGATGCTGAAGGCGGCACAGAGCACCGCGTAGCGGCTACCAGGCCTCTCTGTACAACTCCACCATTTGTTCCGCCGAGGGAACAACGGGATTGTTCTGGGGGCTGCCTGACGCAAGTCCGTCTGCCACCATCTTCTCCAGCACGGCTTCAAACTGGTGCTGCGGTCTGTTGATGCAGGCACGCAGCCGAGGAATCTCGAGGGTCTGGTTGAGTTCTTCCAGACCCTGAACCAGTCGATGGCAAGCGTCTTCGTCGGGTGTTTCGCGTGAGGCGAGTCCCATGGTTCTTGCGATGCGGGCGTAGCGCTGAGGCGCACCGCGCACAGAGAAGCGCGTCACCGCTGGAAGCAGCACTGCGTTCGAGAGGCCGTGAGGCAGGTGGAACACGGCGCCGAGTGGCCTGCTCATGCCATGCACCAGACAAAGGCCGCTGTTGGTGAATGCCATGCCTCCCTGGCAGGCAGCGACTGACATGGCTGACCGCGCCGACGCATCGTCTGGCTGCTGCCATGCACGGAGCAGGTTGCCAGCGGTCAACTCCACGCACGAAAGCGCCATGGCTTCGGACATTGGATTTGCTTTGCGCGATACGAACGCTTCTATGCCGTGCGTGAGTGTGTCCACGCCGACGTGAGCCGTCAACGCGGCGGGCATGCTCATGGTCAGTTCGTAGTCGACGATTGCCACGCGAGGCATGAGCTTTGGATCCAGGATCATCATCTTGACCTGGCGCTCCGGGTCGGTGATGACGGCGACCTTGGTGGCCTCGCTCCCTGTGCCTGCTGTGGTCGGTACGGCTATCAATGGTGGACCGGCGGCCGGGATTCTGTGATAACCCTGGAAATCCGATATGAGCCCCTGGTGTACCGAGGCGACGCCGATGATTTTCGCCGCGTCGATGGGACTGCCGCCGCCGATGGCGACGATCGCATCGGCACCCGAGGCTCGCAGGGCCGCGACGCCGTCGAGCACGTTCTGCACTGTCGGATCGGGCTGAACGTTCGCGAAGATGTGCGCCTGGATTCCGGAACGTTCGAGCAGACTCAACACGTCGTCGAGCATGCCGGACGCCCGCAGGTGAGCGTCGGTGACGATCAGTACGCGGCTCGACCCAATTTTGCTCAGCTCCTCAGCCAGCTGGTAGCGTGCGCCCGCGCCCACGATAACAGCGGAAGGGGCATGAAACGTGTGAAGCGGCATTGCTCAACGACCTCCGGGGCAATACTAACAGACCGCTGAAAATATTCTTCTAACCTGGGGCGAATCGCTGCGTATAGACTTTTGACCTGACATCGCTGGCAGTATCGACGGCGTGCGAGTAGCGGCGCTGCAACAAGACGTTCTCTTTGGTCCGGGTCACGAAGAATGCGGCAGCCTGCGTGAATCGGTACAGCCGCTCGAAGTCGAGATAGCCACGATCCATTACGTAGAACGCTCCGGCTTCCGGCACGATCTGATCGAGGATATTCACGTCATGCACCTTGCCGTCGGTAACGCAGATAAACACTGGGATGTTGCCATGCAGATCGATCAGCGTGTGCATCTTCACTGCGCCTTTTCGTTCACGAAAACGAGCCCACGGGAAGATGGCCAGGCACAGGTAGATGGTAGTCGAATCGAGCGCATAGGCGCTGCCCTGCAACTCCGCTCCGAAGGGATCCCTGGGCATACAGCACTCGGGCTCGCGCGATCAGGATCTGGG
>JAWXCM010000289.1:0-4242 GCA_034408745.1 Bryobacteraceae bacterium | reverse complement strand
GGGCGGGGCTGTGATCAACGTCGGCAGCGTGGTGTCCGATGTGGCGGTGCCGCTGCAGGGTTTCTATTCGGCTTCGAAGCATGCGGTGAAAGGATTCACTGACGCGCTTCGGATGGAGCTGGAAGAGGCGGGTACGCCGATCTCAGTGACTCTGATCAAACCCGCGGCCATCGACACTCCGTACACCCAGAACGCCAAAAACCTGATGAAGGACGAGCCTTCGCATGTGGCTCCGGTATATGCGCCGGAAGTGGTTGCCGAAGCAATTCTGCATGCGGCGGAGAACCCGGTACGCGATCTGGTGGCCGGTGGCGGTGCGAAGCTGCTGTCGGCGATGGGCAAATATACTCCCCGTCTCACCGACAAGTTCATGGAAAAAGTCATGATCGGCGGAACTCACTCCGGTCGGCTAACATCGCGGCCCAAAGAAGGCGGTCTGTACCGTCCGAATGTCGGCGGCAAGGAGCGCGGCGACTATGCGGGCCATGTGATGGAGAGCAGCGCGTACACTCGCGCTTCTCTGCATCCGATGCTGGCCGGCATGCTCGGCATCGGCGCAACGTTCGCGCTGGCCACCCTGGTCCGGCGCAGCCGCTCATAGATTTCGATTTCTCTAAGAACTCCTGCTCTCGCTACCATGAGGGCAGGAGTTCATTTTTGAAAGCCCTCGTTAAGAAACATTCCGAGCCTGGTCTGTGGATGGAGGACGTTCCGGTTCCGCAGATCGGCATCAACGACGTGCTGGTCCGCGTGAAGAAGGCTTCGATCTGCGGCACCGACGTGCACATATATAACTGGGACGCCTGGGCGCAGAAGACCATCCCGGTTCCGATGACGGTCGGCCACGAGTTTGTGGGCGAGATTGTCGAGGTCGGCTCCAACGTCTCCGATTTTTTCCCTGGACAGATTGTCAGCGGTGAAGGGCACGTGGTGTGCGGGCGTTGCCGCAACTGCCTGGCGGGCCGGCGTCATCTGTGCGCGCATACCAGCGGCGTGGGTGTGAACCGGCCGGGCTGCTTCGCCGAATATATAGCGTTGCCGATGTCCAACGTGTGGGTCCACAGTAAGAAGATCGATCTGGATTCGGCTTGTATTTTCGATCCATTCGGGAACGCGGTGCATACGGCGTTGTCATTTCCGGTTCTGGGCGAAGACGTGCTGATTACGGGTGCGGGCCCGATTGGGCTGATGGCCGCGGCGGTCGCGGTGCATGCGGGGGCCCGGTACACGGTGGTGACGGATGTCAATCCGTGGCGGCTGGATCTGGCTCGTAAACTGGGCGTCACCGAAGCCGTGAACGTGCGCGAGACGAAGCTGGCCGATGTGCAGGCGAAGCTGGGGATGAAGGAAGGGTTCGACGTTGGACTGGAGATGTCGGGCAACCCCTCGGCGTTCCGGGACATGCTGGCGAACATGAGTCACGGCGGCAAGATCGCGATGCTGGGGATACCGTCCGAGCAGATTGCTATCGACTGGAACACAGTGATCTTCAGCATGCTGACGATCAAGGGCATTTACGGGCGCGAGATGTATGAGACGTGGTACATGATGACCGTGATGCTGCAGTCGGGGCTGGATATTCGTCCCGTCATTACGCATCATTTTTCGTTTGACGATTTTCAGCTGGGCTTTGATGCGATGCGCTCCGGCGAATCGGGCAAGGTGATTCTGAGCTTGTCGTAACAGAGTCAGCGCTTTTGGTGGTGCAGGATCTGGCCGTAATAGTGAAGGGCGGCATCGGCTAGCCGCTTCTCCAGCGTGCCCTTTACGGCGGCCTCGGCGACCCTTGGGGCGAGGTATGCGAAGTCGGCCTCGGACTGCTCCTGCCGTTTGAAGAAGCCGGGCAGGTTCCAGGTGGAAGCGGCGCGGATGAAGCGGACCTCCAGGTTGTCGGGGGCCATGCCGACGGCGCGGTCGAGGCCGAGGGTCCCCTCTTTGGCCAGCCTGTTCTTATTCCACAGGGCGAAGGTGCGGCTGGATTCGAGGAGCTTATTGCTGGCCAGATAGGCCGCGATGAGGGGGTCACCGGGTTTCTGCGCGGCGAGTTTGCTCAGGATCGCCGTCGATTCGCGGGTGGCGGTTTTGTCACCGTCAACACCTTTATAGTAGAGTGATTTCGCCTGGTCGAAGGTCTGGCCAGACAGGTTCGCAGAGAGTAAGACAAGATAAATACAAAGGTGCTGAAGTTTCTGGCGCTGTATTCCAGTTACGTGCATCTTTATTACACGATGAGGGACGATCGCCCCCAGATCCTTATTATCGGCGCCGGGCCCGGTGGGCTCGCAGCTGCCATCCTGCTCGCCGGCGCAGGCTTGCGCGTGAAGTTGATAGAGAAGATGTCGCGCCCGGGAGGCCGCACTTCGTCGATTCAGGCGGAGGGTTTTCGGTTCGATGTCGGGCCTACATTCTTTTTATATCCACGGGTGCTCGAAGAGATATACAAATCCGTTGGCCGCGACCTGAAGGCCGAGGTCCCGATGGAGCGGCTGGACCCGCAGTACCGGCTGGTATTTGGTTCGGGCGGGGAACTGCTGGCCACTCCGAATGTGGAGCGGATGGAGCAGGGCATCGAGAAGCTCTGCCCTCAGGACGCGAAGTGCTTCCGAAGGTTTCTGGACGAGAACCGGGCGAAGCTGGAGCGGTTTCGTCCGGCGCTGGAATCCCCGTTCCTGAGCTGGCGCGACACGTTATCGCCGAGCATGATGAAGATGCTGCCGTTCCTCCGTCCTCACTTGTCGCTGGACGGCGAGCTGGGCCGGTATTTCAGCGACCCACGGCTGCGGCTGGCGATGTCGTTTCAGTCGAAATACCTGGGAATGTCGCCATTTCGGTGTCCGAGTTTGTTCTCCATTCTGGCTTTCCTCGAGTATGAATACGGGGTTTGGCACCCGATTGGCGGTTGCGGTGCGGTCTCAGAGAACATGGCCAAAGTCGCGCGGGAGCTGGGCGTTGAGGTGCATCTGAATGAGTCTGTGCAACAGATTCTGTTCGACGGCAAGAAGGCTGTTGGGGTGCAGACCGACCGGGCGGAATATGCGTGCGACGGGCTTGTGATTAACGCCGACTTCGCGAGGGCGATGGAGAAGCTGGTTCCGAATCGCCTGCGGAACCGGTGGACGGACGCGAAGTTGAAGCAGAAGAAATATTCGTGCTCGACGTTCATGATGTATCTGGGAATCGAGGGGCGGTATGACAATGTGTCGCACCACACCATCTATATGGCGAAAGATTACCGGCAGAATTTGATTGATATTGAGCAGCGGCACGTGTTGTCGGAAGACCCTTCGGTGTACGTGCAGAATGCCAGCGTGACGGACCCGACGCTGGCGCCGAGGGGCATGAGCACCCTGTATGTACTGGTCCCCGTGACGCATCAGCATCCCAATGTCGACTGGACGAAGGAGCGGGCGCGGTATCGGGAAGTGGCTCTGCGGCAGTTGCGGAATATCGGCATTGAAGACGTGGAAAAACGGATCCGGTTTGAGCGTGTGGTGACGCCGAATGAATGGGATCGGGAGTTCGAGATTTATCGGGGTGCCACGTTTAACCTGACGCACAACCTGGGGCAGATGCTGCATCTGCGGCCCCGCAACCGTTTCGAAGATCTGAAGGGCGTGTATCTGGTGGGCGGTGGAACGCATCCGGGGAGCGGGCTTCCGGTTATCTACGAATCTGCGCGGATAACGTCTAAGCTGATGCTGAACGACTTCGGCGTGAAGCCGGAGTGGCGGCACTCGGGCCAGAGCGCGGGTACGATTTCTCAGGTGGCCTGACGAGGGGGCATGACGACTGACTTTGCAGCGGCGGTCGCGGAGACGGGCGAGGCTCAGCAGACGTGGGCTGCGCTCGGGGTCCGGGCTCGGCTGCGGGTGATCCGACGGCTGCGGCATGCGCTGGCGTCGCGCGCCCGGGAGTTTGCCTCACGCGTCGAGCGCGATGCCGCGGAGACGCTGGCTTCTGAGGTGCTGCCGCTGGCCGAGGCGTGCCGGTTTCTGGAGGATCAGGCGGCGTCGCTGCTGGCCACGCGATACACGGATGCGGACGGGCGGCCGGTTTGGCTGACAGGTGTTTCGCTCGAGGTCCGGCGCGAGCCTGTCGGCACTGTCCTCGTCATCGGGCCCTTCAACGACCCACTGTTTCTCCCGGGCGTGCAGGCTGTGCAGGCGCTGGCGGCGGGCAATGCGGTGATGGTAAAGCCGGGGCGCGGCGGGCGTGGCGTGATGGATCTGATGGCTGAGTGCC
>JAWXCM010000288.1:0-10128 GCA_034408745.1 Bryobacteraceae bacterium | reverse complement strand
GGAAGAGGGGAAGGCGCTCGAGGCGATTCGCAGGGGCGGGTGGGATGTTGTGTGTTTGCAGGAGCACAGCCTGCTCGGGAATCCGCCGGCGCCGGGTGCGAAGCCCGCGGTGAATGACCCGGCTGCTTACTTTGAGTATGCGGCGAAGTTTGCTGCGGAGATTGCTGCCGCGGGGGCTCGGCCGGTGCTGTATGCGACGTGGGCCCGGGAGGATTTTCCGGAACAGCAGCGCCGGCTGGACGATGCGTTTATGCGGGTGGCTCGGGAGATTCGGGCTGCTGTGGTGCCTGTGGGGCTCGCGTGGACGATTACCCGGATTGAGGCGCCGGATATTCGGCTGTATACGCCGGACAGGTCTCATCCGACGCAGGCTGGCTCGTATTTGGCGGCCTTGTTGTTTTATCAGACGATTACGGGGCAGGCTCCTGTGGGTACACCCGCTGTGATCTCGGGGACACCGTGGAATAGCCAGGAGAATGTCCGGCTGGTTAACCTGACGCTGTCGGATGCGCTGAGCCTGCGGATGTATGCGGCTCGGGCGTGGGAGCAGGAGCCGCTGAATCAGTGGCCGGCTCCTTAGTCGGTAGTGTCGTGGCGGTTCTGGGGACCCGCCGCAGCTCTGGGGAGCTGCCCCCCTTTTTTAGGCGGTCGACGCGATTGGGCACCTGTCGGTACGCCCGCTGTGATCTCAGGAACATCTTGGAATAGCCAGGGGAGCTGCCCCCCTACCACTTTGATGATTGACCTTAGGCGCCCTGGAGGATTAGGTCGACGCGATTGCTGACTTCCTGGAGGTAGGCTTTGTCGCCGCCGCGGAGTTCGACGGTGGCGTAGCCGGTGTAGCCGATTTCGCCGAGGGCGCTGTGGATGGCTTTCCAGTTGATCTCGCCTTCGCGGAGGTCGACCCATTCCGCGGTCTTGCGGCCGGGGAACTTGAAGTCCTTCAGGTGGAGCTTTACGATGCGCTTGCCGAGGGTGGTGATCCAGTCCTGGGGATAGCCGTAGAGGACCACGTTGCCGACGTCGAAGTATGCCTTCACGTACGGGCTCTTAAAGTCGTCGATATAGCGCGCCATTTCTAACGGGCTTAGCAGGAATTTATTCCAGACTTCTTCGATGGCGATGACGACTTTGGCCTGCTCGGCGATGGGGATCAGCTTCTTGATCTGCTCCTGCGAACGGGTCCAGGCGTCCTTGTAAGAGGTCTCGGGATTGACGACCGCCGGGACTAGCAGGACGGTGTCGGCGCCCCACATCTTCGCATTCGCGATGCTGGTCTTCATACCCTTCATGCTCTGTTCGACGTCGGACGCGCTGGACGAGGACAGGGGGTATTTCCAGTGCGCGGAGTTCATTACGGAGTGGATGCGCAGGCCCGTTTTCTTTGAGGCGGCCAGGATTTCCTCGGCGCGCTTCGGGTCTTCTTCGGTGTGGCACTCGACTGCTTCGAAGCCAACGTCTTTGCCGATCTGAAAACGGTCGGCCATGGACAGCGCCTTGTCCTTTGGCAGCATGCTCTCGAGGACGCCTTTTTTGATGGGCAGTTTGCCGGGAGCGGCCGATGCGACGGTCACTCCGGCGGCCAGTGCCGCGGCGGTGAATTGTCTGCGGTTCATGCCTGTTTCCTCACGAGTTGATTGAGCTCACGCGTCAGCCGCGGAACTGCGGTGGTCGCGCTTTCTTTCTCTTCGTATTCGAGTGCGAAATAACCGCGGTAACCGGCGTCGCGGAACATGCGCACGAGTTTCGCCCAGTCGGCTTTGACGGACTTTCCGGTTTCGTCCTTGATGGTCTCTTTGAACTGCGCGTTAACCGCGTAGGGCAGGATTTGCGCGATTTGCGTGTAGGCGTCGCGCACGAAGTTGCCGGTGTCGAGGTTGACGCCGACCCATGGGGAGTCGACTGCCTTGACGATTTTGATGATGGTGTCGGCCTTTTCGGTGACGCCTCCGTGGTTCTCGAGGCCGAGGAGAATGCCTTTGGATCCGGCGTATTTTCCGGCTTCCTTCAGCATCTCTGTGACCCAGCCGGCGGCTTCCTGTTCGCTGGAAGTTTTCGGCACGGCTCCGCCGAAGACGCGGATGTGTCCGGCTCCAAGGGTGCTGGCTACGTCGACCCATTTGCGGAGGTCGGCGGCCTGCTTGTCGCGCTCGGGTCCAGCCGGCTTGCACATGTCGGTACGGACGGAAATGCTGTAGATTTCCACGGCATTCTTATAGGCATGCGCGCGGAGCGGAAGGAGGAAACTGTCCTCCCTGCTGGGGAACCAGTAGACGGTGAGGTCGAGACCATCGACGTCGTTATCGACCGCGAGGTTCACCAGGTCCATGTACGACAGGGCTTTGGACTGGAGTTGTTCGCGGAACGAGTAGGCGCAGATGGCAGTGCGCAGGCGCGATTTCTTCGAGTTGCCTCCACCGGACTGCTGCGCCATCAGCGTGGCGGCAGCTCCGGCGGGAAGGAGGCGCATCATATCTCTGCGATTCATAATGTTTTGATCCGAATATTCCGGAATTCGACCGGATCGTTGTGACCGAGGAAGCCTACGCGGCCCGAGGTTCGCTGAAGGCCAGGGTGTTTCTTCAGAATTTCCGGGTCTTTTACCGTGCTGGTGTCGGCGTCGAGGATTTTCTTTCCGTTGAGGACCACCTGGTATTTGGTGCCTTTTACGGTGATTTCATACTCGTTCCACTGGCCCTGGGGCTTGAGTGCGTCGCCGGTGGCAGGGAAGACGTTGTAGAACGAGCCGGTTCGCTGCCAGTCCTTGAGCCAACCCTTGTACTTTTCGTGATCCTGGTCGAGCACCTGGATTTCGACACCGCTGTAGGCGACGTCACCGGAGAGGGGGGCTCGCAGACCGATGCCGTTGTTGCCGCCCGGCGGGAGTTTGAACTCGACTTTCAGGACGAAGTCGCTGTATTCCTTGTCGGTCAGGAGATTGCCGCCACCGCCGTCGGCGCACTGGATGATGCCGCCTTCCCTGACGATGTAGCCGCCGCCCTTTTTGCTGACGAGGGTCCAGCCGGTGAGGTCTTTTCCGTTGAACAGGGAAACGAACCCCGGTTCGGCCGCGGTTAAAGTTGCCGCCGCGGCCATGGTGAGTATCAGGAGTGGTCTTATCGACATTTATACCTTTTGCAGTTTGGTAACGCGGCCGACTTCGACCCATTCGACCACGTAGATGTTGCCTTTGTGATCGAAGCAGGCGCCGTGAGGGCAGATGAACTGTCCGGGCACGAAGGTGGAACGTTCCTTTGTGCGGAGGGCCCGGGCTTCTTTGGCATCTCCGGCGCGGCCGAGTGTGGCAACCAGGTTGTTCTTCTCATCGATGACGGCAACGCTGGCGTCGAGATCCGGAATGACGAACTTGCCCTTGTGGGCGGAGAAATGGCAGGGGGCGGTCAGCTTTTCCGCCTGGGTGAAGCTCTTGTGTCTGCCGTCGAGGCTGAAGTGCTGGAGACGCTTGTTGCCACGGTCCGCGACGGTGAGGACGGGCTCTTTGGTGCGGGTGTCGACCGTGATGCCGTGGGGGCAATCGAGCTGGCCGGCGGCTGTACCCTTGCCGCCAAACGTGCGGATGTACTTGCCTTTGGCGTCGTACTGATTGATGAAGCTGGAGCCGTAGCCGTCACCCACATAGATGTCGCCGTTGGGAGCGACTGCGAGGTTGGTGGGGCTGTAGCGCTTCTTCTTACCGTCGGCTCCGGGCTCGTATTCTTTGGCCTGGTCGGGGTAGCCGATGGTGAGGACTTCCTGGCCGTCGAGGGTGGTCTTTACGACGAGGGCTCGTTTGGTGTCACAGAGATAGAGGTATTCGGTGCTGCCTTCCTTGCGGATGTGGAGGCCGTGGGCTCCGCCCTTGAAATCTTTACCCCAGCTCTTGACGAACTTGCCTTTGTCGTCGAACACGACTATGGTGTCGTGGCTTTCGCTGGTGTTGTGGACGGTGTGGTGGACGTAGATGCGTCCCTGGGAGTCCTCAACCACGCCGTGGGTGTTGCCGTACTTGATTCCGGCCGGGAGTTCGCCCCAGTCGTGGATCATTTCGTATTTCCAGGCGCCCTGTCCCGTCACCGGGCGGGCGGAGCCGGATTTGTTCTCAGCGCCGAGGATTAGGGGCGCGGCGGTGGCTGTGGCCGCGGAGACGAGGAAGCTGCGACGAGTGCTCTGGTCCATGGACTGTCAGTTTATCCGATTCTGGAGTATAAGTTCATCCGATTGTCGCGTGCGTGCGATGATCCGGTTAAGTGAGCCCCGAAATCGTACGCGCAAACAGGTTTGCGCTGTTGTGTTGCCTGCTCTTTTTGCTTGCCGGACTGCCGTGGATCTGGCGTCCTGGAATTCAGACAGACGAAGCGTTGTTCAGCGCCGGGATCTATGCCCCGTTCGCCGACGACGGCGGGCGCGTGAAGGTGTTTGGGCACGACTATTCGCTGATGGTGATGTCGTATGTGGGCGCGCTGAAGGCTCGTATCTGGTCGCCGATTTTGCGATTTGCGGGGATCAGTGCGGGTTCGGTCCGGATTCCGGCGCTGGTGATCGGCGCGATCAGCGTGTGGTGGTTCTACCGGCTGATGCTGCGGACGCTGGGTGTTCGGGCGGCGGTGATCGGGTGTGCGCTGCTGGCGGCCGATCCGCTGTATCTGCTGACCATTCGATGGGACTGGGGGCCGGTGGCGCTGCAGCATGTGTTGCTGATTGGCGGGATGCTGGGCGTGGTGGCCTGGTGGCAGGACCGGAAGCTGTTGTGGCTGGGCCTGGCCTTCTTTGCGTTTGGGCTCGCGATGTGGGACAAGGCGCTGTTTGCGTGGTCGCTGGTGGGGCTGACTGTCGCCTGCGCGGTGTGTTTTCCGCGCCAGTTGCTGTCGGCGATTCGGCCTAAGCCGCTGGCTGTGGCTGCTGTGTGGTTCCTGGTCGGGGCATCGCCACTGATCCTCTATAACGTCCGCAAGGACTGGACCACGTTCCGGTCGAACGCGAATATTTCGAATGAGGACGTGGTGTACAAGGCTCGACTGGTGCTGGATACGGTTGACGGCTCGGCGCTGTTTGGGTCGGTGGCTCGCAATGAGGATGAGGGTCCTCTGCGGACGCCGGACCGATGGCTGGAACAGGCGGTGGTTGGGGCGTCCGTGGCGGCGGGCAGTCCGAAGCACACGGTGCAGTTGTGGATGCTGGGGGCGAGTCTCCTGTTCGTGCCTTTGGTGTGGCGGCCTCCGGGGGCGCGGGGTGTCGCGTTCGCACTGGTGTTTGCGCTGGTGACGTGGGCGCAGATGGTCCCGCTGAAGAACGGGGGGACGGGGGCGCACCACTCGATTCTGTTGTGGCCCGCGCCGGCGATGGCGATTGCCGCTTCGATGGCGTATGTGGGGGATCGGACGGCTCGGCCATGGCGGTGGGTAGCAGGGGTTTGCGCGATCGGGATGCTGTCAGGGTGGCTGGTGACTTGTACGTATTACCGCGATGTGCTTCGTAACGGTGGCACGTTGGTGTGGACCGAGGCTTTCTATCCCGCGGTTCGATATCTGCAGACGCTGCGGCTGAAGGAACTTTGTGTTGTCGACTGGGGCTTCTTCGACAATTTGCGGTTGTTTGGGCGGGGCCGGCTTCCGTTGAATGTCGCTAACGATCCGGCGGGCAGCGATGACGACCGGAAATATTGCCTAATGCAGGTTTCCGATCCGGAGAAGGCGTTTGTGGCCCACACGGTGGGTAACGAGGTGGCGCCTCCCGGGCTTGCGGGCCGGATTGTGAAGTTTGCCGAGGAGCACGGATATCGGAAGGTGAACACGAAGGTGTTTGCCGACACGAACGGGCGACCGACGGTGGAGGTATTTTCTTTCGAGAAGGTGCCGTAACTGAGGTGTGCCGGGACACGTCCTGGGGATTGGAAGCATTACTCCAACACCGCACCTTGAGAGGCTCGCGGGCTTTAGGCTCGCGGGCCGTTTTTTTTGTGTGGGCGGGGGCTACTGGGTTGGCGCCCGGTTGGTGAACGACGCGGCTTCGTCGATGAGGTTCTTGCGGGCCGCTTCCGGTTCGATGCGCCAGTTGTTGTCGGCGGACTGGGGCAGGGCGTGGTCGGCGTAATAGCGGATTATCAGGTCGCGAATGTCTTCGTACGAACGCCAGAGGACCGGGGCTTTGGTGAACATTTCGTAGCCGCCGCTGCCTCCGGCTCGGTAGTTGTTCAGGGCGATGCGGAGCTTCTGGTCGTCCTTCAGAGGGGCGCCCTGGTACTGCAGGTTCTGGATGCGGCTGCCCTCGGGTTTGGTGAGGTCGATTTGATAGGTGACTCCCTGCGCCATGTCGTAGTTGAACCCCAGGAAGTCGCGGCTGGTGAGCGAGCCTTTGCAGGTGGAGTCGGGGCAGGTGCGGAAGTAGCGGGCGGCGTTTTCGAGCGCTTCCCGGACCATGCGGCCGTTGCCTTCGATGGCGTAGAGCTCATTGTCGTAGACGTAGAGGCTGGCGACGTCGCGGATGGTGACCGGGCCTTTGGGGATGCGGGCGGCGAAGTTGAAGGCAGCGGCGAAGGAGACGTCGGCTTTGGCGTAGTGGAGCTGGACCTGGTGGATGGCGTCGATGATTGCTGTGTCTTCGATGCGGGAGCGGCCCGCGCGGAGCTCGGAGGGTGACTGGGCTACTACGGATTTGAGCCAGCGTTCGGTGACTTCGTGGTAGGGCTCGGCCAGACGGAGGATCTCGGGGTCGGCGGGCGTGGCGGCGGTGACGGGGATGGTGCGGCTGGATTTCGACGCTACGCGGAAGGACTTGCCGTCGGGCGCGGACTCGAGGGTGAAGTCGAGGCGGGCGAGCGACATGCCCCAGTTTTTCGGCTGGGTGAGGAGCACTCCGTTCTGGAGTTTTTCGGATACTTCGGCGTGGGTATGGCCGTAGATTACGGCGTCGATGCCGGAGACCTGGGCGACGAGGGCGTTTAGGAAATTTTCATTGGTGCCGGGGCGTTCGATGCCACCGTGGGCGAGGATGACGACGAGGTCGGCTTTGGGACGGAGCTCGGCTACCTGGGCGCGGGCGGCAGCGATCGGGTCGGTGAAGGAGTAGCCGGTGTAGTTTTCGGGCTTCTCCCACTGGGGGATTCCGGGCGTGGTGAGGCCGATGATGGCGATTCGGACACCGTTGACCGTTTTGAGGATGGATGGTGGGAAGGCGCGGGCCCCGTGGGCTTTGGTGTTGGCGGAGAGCCACGGGAATTTGGCGTCGTCGCGGGCTTTGTTCAGGTTTTTGAGGCCGAAGTTGAACTCGTGGTTGCCGAGGGTCATGGCGTCGTAGCGGAGGTGGTTCATGGCTGCGGCCATGGGGTCGGAGGTGGGCGGCGGGGTGGCGGAAAACTTCATGTTCAACGGGAGCTTTCCGGTGGAAACGTATGTCTGCCAGACACTTTCTATAGATGCGCCCTGTATGGTGTCGCCCGCGTCGAGCAATAATGCGCTGGGGGCGGTGCGTCGCTCGGCGGCGATTAGGGAGGCAATTTTTGCGAGTCCTCTCGGCATCTCGCGACCGCTGAGGTAGTCCCACGGGTAGAGGTTGCCGTGAAGGTCCGTGGTGGCGAGGATGGTGATTTTCGCTTCGCGGCTGAAGGCTGCGGCAGCGAGAAGAATACTGGTGATAAGAAGAGGTCGCATCGGGGGGGCAAACTCAGTATGGGGGCAAGCCCAGTATAAGCTGGCAGTTATGAGACTTTTCGGAATTCTTGGGTGGGTGGCCACCGGTGTGCTGCTGGCGCAGACTACTCCGGCGCCTGTGAAGCCCGCTGCTGCAAAACCGGCCACGGCTCCGGCGGCTGCGAAGCCTGCCGCGGTTAAGCCTCCCGTTCCTCCTCTTGACCCGGGGTTGTACTCCACGATCACGACGTCGGTGGGCCCGGTGCTGCTGCGTTTGTATGAGAAGGAATCGCCACTCACGGTCAAGAATTTCATGGACCTGGCTCAGGGCAGGAAAGAATGGAAGGACCCGAAGACGAAGGCGCGCGTGAAGCGGTCGCTGTACAACGGGCTGGTTTTCCACCGCGTGATCCCGGGATTCATGATCCAGGGAGGCGATCCGGAAGGCACGGGTATGGGCGGTACGGACGAGATTCCAGACGAGTTTTCTCCGTCGCTGACGTTTGACCGGCCTGGCCGGATGGCGATGGCGAACGCGGGTCCGGGCACTGGATCGAGCCAGTTCTTTTTGACGGATGTTCCGACCCCTCACCTGAACGGCAGGCACACGATCTTCGGCCAGGTGGTTACGGGTCAGGAGATTGTGAGTAAGATCGCGAACACGCCTCGGGACCCGGGCGACCGGCCTCGTACACCGGTTCGGATTGTGTCGGTGACGTTCCGCCGGGTTGGTCCGGGTGCGCAGCCGGGTGGTCCGGCGCCAGGTGTCGCGAAGCCTAAGCCCGCTCGCACGGCTCCGGCGGGTGCGAAGCCTGCGGCAGCTAAAACGCCTGCTGCCAAGCCGCCTGCTGCCAAACCGCCGGCCGCAAAGCCTCCCGCAGCCAAGCCGCCTGCTGCCAAACCGCCCGCAGCCAAGCCGCCCGCGGCGACGAAACCGCCGGCTGCTTAGTCGAGCGGCACGTCGAAGTAGAACAGCTCTTTGCCGGTGGACGCCTGCGTGATTCCCGTGATGTAGATATGGCTGCCGCTGCGGTGGCCTGTCTGGAAGTACAGGAATCCGTGGGCGCTCTCGCCCGGCGGCAGCATTTTCGCTGCGAACGCCCGGCCTTCGATTTCAGCGGCAGCGAGCGGGTTTTTCTTGCTGCCGAGCCGGATACCGGGGATGGGGCTCGGGGTCATGCTGGGACGTTTCGGCGACCGGCCGTATTTCACTTCGCCGGCTGGGGTTGCTTCGATGCGCTCGCGGGTTTTGTCGATGTATTCGACCTGCATGCGCTCAAGCGACAGGCTTTCCTTCGAATCGTTGCGAATGATCAGCAGCACGGGCGTGATTCCGTGCTGATAGGGGTTCAGTTTGCCGAAGGCCTGCGAGGCCAGTGCCTCAGTGTGATACGGCACGACGGCAACCGTAACTCCATTGCCGGTCTGTTTGGTCTCAATCGATTCGATGGTGGGCGGGGTGAAGCGCCCTTTGTCTTTGTCAACTGCCAGCGTGGCCGTTATACTTGCGGCCAGAGCGAGGATCGGCATCAGCCTTCTGAGAACGAAATTCATCTTCGGTGTCTACCGGGCCTTTCAGTTTTTTGCGTTCCCTTTTCTGTTAGTGTATGCGCTGAGCCGGATTTTTCGAGACCGGCGCTATGCGAAACACATTGGTGAGCGCTTCGGCGCGTTGCCTGCTTCCTTTGAGCGGACGGTGCCCGATACGGTCTGGTTGCACGCTGTCTCAGTGGGTGAAGTTCTCTCTGCCGTGGCACTGATTCGGCAGATCCGGCAGGAGTTGAAGGGCTGTACGGTTTTCGTATCGTGTACGACTCTGGCGGGTCGGGACGCGGCGGAGAGTAAGCTGGCTGGTCTGGCAGATGGTGTCTTCTTTGCTCCCCTGGATCTGGTTTGGGCGGTGCGGAAGGTGATCCGGCGGATTCGACCGGCAGTGCTGGTGGTGATGGAGACGGAGATCTGGCCGAACCTGTACCGCGAGGCGAAGCGGGCGGGTGTCGGGCTGGTGGTGGTGAACGGGCGGATCTCGGACAAAGCGTTTCCTTCGTATCAGCGGTGGGCTGGTTTGTTTGGGGCGGTGCTTTCGCTGCCGGACAGGATCCTGGTGCAGAGCGAGGAGCAGCGTCGACGTTACCTGGCGCTGGGTGCGCCTACGGATCGGGTGGCTGTCGGCGGGAATCTCAAATACGACTTCGATCCGCTGGGCGCGTCGGTGAGTGCTCCCGTTGCGGCGTGGCTGGCCCGGTCGGGGACGGGGAGGCTGTGGATTGCCGCCAGCACTGTGGGCCCCGAGTTCGACGGGGACTGCGATGAGGACGACGCGGTTTTGCTGGCGTACGAAGAACTGGACGACGTACGAATTATCGTAGCGCCGCGCAGGCCGGAGCGGTTCGACTTGGTGGCCGCGAAGCTGGAGGCCAAATGGGTTCGTTTTGCGAGGCGGACGCGGCTGCCTGAGAACGAGGATGCTCCCGTGCTGTTGCTGGACTCGGTGGGCGAGCTT
>JAWXCM010000287.1:0-33572 GCA_034408745.1 Bryobacteraceae bacterium | reverse complement strand
TCGCGGGACCACCCGTATCGGCTGACAGCGACATCATTGGACCTTTCTTGCGGTTGACCTCGGCCTGCGCCAGAATCTTGTTGATCTGCTCCGGTTTGGCTCCCAGCCCGCTGAGCAACTCCTTCATGTCCACAGAGAAAACCACGTCGAACTTCTTCGCCGGGTCGCCCGAGAAGATGTTGGCCGACGCGGTGCCGCTCATGCTCTTGATCTTGCCGTGGAACTCCTTCTCTCCCACCGCATCCAGCCGCATCAGCACGTCCTGGCCTTCCTTCAGGTTCGCGCGGTCCATTTCCCCGATCTTTGCCACCACCTCCAGTTCGGAGAGGTCGAGCACGTCCGCAATCGGCATACCGGGCGACACCTGATCGCCCTCGCGGACGTCGGGAATCTGCATGCCGGGGAAGAACGAACCCTGCCTGTTCTGTCGGATCGCGACCAGGCCGCTCATCGGCGAAAGCAGCTTGACCTGAAGGAGGCGGAGGCGCTCACGAGCCATTTCCAGGTTGCCCTTGCGCTTCCGCTCACTCAAAACAGCCATTTCCGCGGCAGCCTGCTCGCGCCGCGACTGGATGTCGCTTTCCAGCTGCTTCAGTCTGCGGCGCGATTCTTCCAGGTTGAGGTCGTTCTTGCGCTGATCGATCTGCGGGAGCAGTTCATTGCGCTTTACTTCCAGTTCAGCGCGTCGCACGGAAAAGCGGGCGCGCAACAGTTCTACCTGATCCTGATTGTTACGAATGGCGAGGTCAGCCTGCGCCTTCCGAACCTGTTCGTCGATCTGATCCAGCTCAAGCTGCTTTTCTTCGACACGCGACTGCACTTCCGCGTCGTCGAATTCAACGATCAGATCCTTCTCTTTGGCGAGAGCGCCGAGGGAAGCGAGTTGTGTCACCTGAACGGTACCGAACAGGTTGGGTGCCATCAAGGTGGCCGACCGGACCGCCCGGACTTCACCGCGGGCGAAGGTGCGAATTACGACTTCACCCTTCCGGACTTTGGTGGTTGCGATTTGCACCTGGCGGGAAGGCATGGATTTGAAGGCTGAGTAGCCGTACCACGCACCGCCAAGTACAACCGCCACAATGACGACTCGAATGAGAACTTTCTTAAGCATCGGGGAGAGCCTCTACAGTTTCCTGGCGCGGCGCGCGGCCTCGACCGGGTTCTCGAGAGCGACAACGTCACCCTCTTTCAGCCCTTTGAGGACCACCATGTCGGTGTCGTTGCGCCTGCCCACTTCAATCTCACGCAGCACAAAATCCTTGCCCCGCTGTACATAAACCGCCGGCTTGCCCTTCTGGGTAAAGCTGGCGCGCACCGGGATCAGCAGCGTACCCGGCTGACTTTCAATCACGATCTCGGCAGTGGCGCTCATGCCGGGCCGGAGCCGCGGATCCAGTTGGCCCAGGGTCGCGCGAGCCGGAAACGTCTTTTCGCTCATACCCATGCCGCGATAGTTGATGGCCGCGATCGGGCTGATCCAGTCGAGCTCCGCCGGAAGTTCACGGTCGGCAATAGCGTCCACGCGCACTCGCACGTGCTGGCCCATCTGGAGACGGCCCCGGTCCACCTCATCCAGCTTCAGTTCGATACGCATGTGCGAAAGGTCCGGAATCTCAGCAATCGAGGCGCCGGTCCATGCGCGGTCGCCTTCCTTGAAAGGAGGCGGGGCCGAACCGAACGAACCCTGCGCGCGGAAGTTGGGCAGGATGTTTACAATCCCATCCTGCGGGGCCGTCAGGACCATCTTGGAGAGGTAGCCTCTGGCGCGGTCCACGTCGCGGACCACTTTGTCTTTCTTATTCTGAAGCCGTTCCAGATCGGCTTCCTGCGTGGTCTTGTGGGCACCGACGACGGTGTTCACAACCTTCAGATCGCCTTCACTGACGCCGACATCGATACGGCTTTTGGCGCCTTCGATAGCGGACACGACTTCCGCCTTGGACGCTTCGAGCTTGGAGCGCTCCAGATTGTAGCCGGCCGTCATGGAGTTGATGCCGTCCTGCTCGTCGACAATCTTGTGCGACGCCTTCACCTGTACGATTTCGCTGTCGACTGTACGAACGCTGGTGTTGCGCTCCAGCAAACTCTGCTCCTGCGCAGCCGCGTCGAATTCGACTACCATGTCGCCCTTACGCACCGGTTTGCCGGATTCGGCGATCTTGACGATGCGGACATCGGGCACCTGGGGCGCGGAAACGATCAGCGAATTGACGCTTCGGATTTCGCCGCGAGTCTTGACCGCAATGATGAACTCGGCCTTGCGCGCTTTGGCAACCGGGACTTCGACAGGCTCTTCGTGAGCCTGGGCATAGCGGTAATATCCGTAGCCGCCTCCGGCGGCCAGCAACACGAACACCGTCCACGTAATGGCCTTCTTCCGGCCTGAATTCACCTGGCCCAGTCTCTGCTTCGGCGTTATAGCTTTTGACATTTCACAACCTCATTTGATCCGGCGAGCGTACACACTCCGGGCGGCGCACCCCCGGCACAACGCAAACTTGAACTTTCGTCCCTCAGCCTTGTTTCCTGGCCTGTCCAGAACTTTCGTCTGGCGGCCTGTCGAGCGCGACGATCTCTCCTGGCTGCAGGCCCGACTTAATCACCACGTCCAGATTGGAGCTGATTCCCACCTGAACCTGGCGCTTCTCCCACCCGGTCTCTTTACGGACCCATGCCCAGGTGACATTGGCCTGCGAGTCATCCTCGAAAACCGCGGCGAGCGGAGCGATGGTCGACTCCTGCGCGGAGGCGATTTCGACGTCGACACTGACCGACAGATCGGGAATCACGCGGGGATCCAGCTTGTCCAGCTTCAGAATCACCGGGATTTCCTTCACAAACGCTGCCCGCATCATAGCCGGGCGCGTCATGGCGCCGATTGCCTGCACTGTGGCCGGCAGTTCCAGGCCAGGAAACGCGTCGAATCGAACCCTGGCTTTGGCGCCGACCCGGATCAAATCCGAATCCACCTGATTGAGCGACGTGTTCAGAATCATCGACGACGGGTCCACAATCTGCATGAAGCGCATGCCCGAGTACAGCTGATCGCCAGCCTGAATCTGCGCCATTTCCGATCCGCGGAAAATGGTTTGCATCACGATCAGCCCATTGATGGGAGCTTTCATGATCATGCGGTCCGTATTCGCCTCGGCGCGCTTCAATTCCACGTGCGCCTGCTGCAATTCCAGATCCGCGATCCTGATCTGCGAAGCGTAGCTGGCTTCAGCGAACTTCAGCTCGGCCACCAGCTGCTTGTACTTTGCGTCCGCTTCTTCGGCTGCGAGCTTTGTGCGCTCCGCCTCAATTGCGCTCAGAACCGGAATGGTCTTGACGTCGAGGAGTGCCTGGTCGAGAGCGGATTTTGAGTTGTCGAGCGACTGCAGCCGAGCCTTGCGCTGCGCTTCCACTTCCGCTTTCAATTTGATGAAGCTGGCGTCCATCTGAGCGACCGAGGCGTGATAATCCTCAAGCCGGTTCAGCATGTTGACACGGTCGAATTCGGCGACACTGTCGCCCTTCTTTACCATGCCGCCGGATTTGCCGGTCGACTGCAGGACCATCGAATAGTCGCCGCCGCCACTGCTACCACCACCGCGCGTGCTGCCGCCACCACCACCCGTAGAACCACCGCCGCCGCCACCTCCGCTGCCGCCCGTACCGACAAGCGCGCCAGCTGTCGAGCCGAGACCCGCATCGGCAGATGAACCGGAGCTCATGGTGCCGCCGGAACCGCGACTTCCACCGCTGACGCGTGAAGTCGCCGAACGCAACGCAGCGGAGCCGCCCGAGCTCTGACCCATAGTGGATGCGAGGTCGCCGCCGCCGCTGCCCGAACTGGGACTGGCACCGACGCTGTTGCCGCCAGTGGATCGCCCGGCGTTCGATGTGATGTTGTAGTTGGCGCCCGGGCTGCTGAATGTCTTGCCGTCGCGTAAGCCGTCACCGCGCGAGCCGCGAAGCTGGGGAACCAGCAGCGAAGCGTACCGTTCGGCACCGGTGCTGCCGGTCAGCCGGAGGGTCTGCATCAGACTGCCTTTGCGGACGGATGCGGTTCGAATTACGGTCTGGGCCGCAGGTCCACCCGCGCCGGCAGAAGCCTGATCTTTGGCAGCCGACTGCCGGGACCACATGTACCAGCCGAGCCCTGCGACGGCGATAAGGCCGATCACAATCCAGGGAAGGCGGTTGCCTCGAGGTACCCGCGGTGGAACTGGCACAACGGACGGCGAACCCGGCGTACCTTGCGGTTCCGGCGCTAAACTCGGCGATGAACTCATCTGGGACGGCATGGACGGAGACCTTTCAGGACTACCTGCAGACCACACAAGCAGGCAGAGATTCTGCCAAACCCGCGATGACTGTGTGCCCTCGACGAAACCATAATAATGGCGTTACCTTTAAAGACGATGGGTCGGTGCCCCAGGTTATGCGGCACCCGGAAATTCTGCGAATGGCAGCGGAAGGCGGCATCGCACCCGGCAAAACTTGCTTTTCTGCCAGTTTAGCCTGAAATGGAAGGGCTGAGGAGTTAAGCTTTCCGTAAAAGGATTCGGCGGACGTCGGCGACGGCTTTTCCGTGGACTTCCGGCGCCCGCAGAGTAAGCAGACCGCGGGTCCTGGCCAGTTCGATGATTCCGAGGGTAAGTGGTTTGAAATCTTTCCAGTAGGACTCGGGCCCACGGCTTACACGGTCGTCAGAAGCGCCCCGCGGTGGCGGATCCCAGGCCGGCGCGATTTTTCCGGACAGTGTCTTTCCTGCGAAGCTGAGTTCTACAGTGGAACCTTCATCGCCTGGCGCGCAGGTATACCAGAGCTCGGCTGTGTAGCGGCCAGGCTCGCCGACTTCGATGTCCCAGGTAATGCTGTCCGCAGTCGCGGTCCAGTTGGTGAAGTACGACGAATTCGGGGCGGAGTTGCTCCGTTTGATCCCACCGTGCGACACACCGTCGCGCGCTGGAAGCCGGGTTTCCTTCGCATAGCCGACCGTGAACGGGCGGTCGTCCCGGCCGACCAGCGGCAGCACCTCTTTGCCCCACGCATCGAGCGCGGCTTTCAGCCGCGCCGTGACTTCCGGCTTCTCCGCGGCGACGTTTTTGTCCTGGCCGGGATCGGCCACCATGTCGAACAGCTGGCCATCGGGGTCCAGACGGTATTGCTGCGTGCGCACGCTCATGCGTTTGCCCTGCAGCGAGAAGATCATCCGGTCCGGCCACGCCGATTCGGTGGTCCTGCCCGTAAGCAGCGGCTGCAGGTCCTTGCCGTCAATTGGCTTCGTTTTGCCAACCGGGACGCCAGCCATTCCCGCCAGCGTGGGAAGCAGATCAATCGCACCTGCGATCCGGGTCACTTTACGGCCAGGCGGAATGTGGCCGGGCCAGCGCATCATCAGCGGCGAACGGATCCCGCCCTCGTCCACTGAGCCCTTCCTGCCCTTCATCCCGCCGTTCCAGCGCCAGCCATTCGGCCCGTTGTCGCTGAAATAAAGCACGATCGTGTCCTGGGTCAGCTTCAGTTTGGCGAGCGCTTCCAGCACTCGGCCGACATTCCAGTCGATGTTCTCGCACATGGCCAGCGCTGCCCGGGTGAACGGGATATCTTCCTGCTGCGGGTTCCGCGCCCGCATCGACAGCTCTTTCGCCGCGAATCGATCCCAGTATTTGTCCGGCACCTGCATGGGCGAATGCGGCGTGTTGAACGGCAGGTAGCAGAAGAACGGGCTGCTTCGGTTGTCGGTGATGAAGCGGATGGCGTGGTCGGTCAGATCGTCGGTGATGTAGCCCTTGCCCTTCACCAGGCTGCCGTTGTGGTCCATTTCGGTGTCGAAGTAGTTCGGCCAGTGGCCCGACGGCATGCCGTAATATTCCTGAAAACCGCGAGCGCTGGGATGGTAGGGGAACTGGGTTCCGTTGTGCCATTTGCCGAACGCGGCGGTCTTGTAGCCGTCATCGCGGAAGACCTCGGCGATGGTGCGTTCGTCCGTGTTCAGGCGCTCGGCGCCAGTGGAGACTCCGCGAACTCCGCCCCGGGCATGATAGCGGCCGGTAAGGAATTCCGCCCGGGTCGGCGCGCAGACGGCGCAGACGAAGAAGCGCTCAAAGGTAGCGCCATCCCGTGCGAGAGAGTCGATGTTTGGCGTCGACAGATTCGTGTTGCCGTTGACGCTGAGGTCTCCCCAGCCCTGGTCGTCGGACAGAATCACGACAATGTTCGGCCTCCGCGCGGCGCCGGTCTGTGCGCCTGCCAGGGTAGACGCAGCGAGTCCGCCCAGCCATTGTCTCCGGGATATTCCAGCTTTCGTACTCATCCGTCTGGCATCATATCAGCGCCTTGACGGGCGGGCGTGACAGTCGATACAAAATGGGGGCCGGCGCGAACCGGCCCCGTGGGTTGGTGTTAGTAGATACGCGAACGGCGGCGGCGTTCCCGCTCTGCCTCGCGAGCCTCTTCCTGCCGGTCGTGCGGTTGCTTGTCGGTCCGGCCATGGAGAACGTCGTTTACATCGCGGCCGAACTCCTTTGCGTCCCGGCCCATTTCAGACGTGGCGTCGCTGGCATCCCAACGGCCCGGATTGCCCGCGTTGGTGCTGCTTGTGCTGCCGCCAGCGGCCGTTCCTGTGGAAGGCATACCCGCGCGCTGGCGGTCTACATCGATACCAGTGGTTCCGGTGAGGGAACTGCCGGTCTTGTAGTACTCGCGTTCCTTGCGGAGTTCCTCGTCGGTGTACGGAGCGGCATCGTTGTTGAAGCCGCTCCAGCCACGGCTCTGCCAGTCGGAGACACGCTCATCGACGTCGACAGCCTTGTTGCGGTCGAGGATGTCGCTGACGCGGTCGGCACCGGCCTCGCTGGTCCGAACGGTAACAAGCACATCACCGCGTCGAACGCCTTCGGCGTAATGCTTGGCATGATCTTCAGGCACGCCGGTTTCCGTGAGCGCGCCAATGAGTCCACCGGTTGCAGCGCCGATACCGGCGCCGGTGAGCGCAGCCACGATTGGGCCGGCCGCGAGGATTGGGCCAATCACAGGGATCGTGAGGGCGCCCGCGGCGCTCAGCAGAAGTCCGCCAACGCCGCCGATAGCAGCGCCGATTCCGGCATCCGCCACAACGTCGGACGCCTTGTCACGGTCGGCCGGATCTATCGTGTCGTACCCGGTGGAGTTCTTATTTGCAACGAGACTGATGTGATCCCGCGAGATGCCTTCGGCCTCGAGTTCGCGGACCGCCGACTGAGCGTCGCTGACGGAGTTGAATACCCCGACCACTGTCCTGGTGTCACTTGCGATAGCCATTGTTGTTTCCTCCCTTAAGAAACTGGGTTCCTTTGTTCTGGTTCCCAGGTATGAGACGCTCCCGGACGTAAAGTCTTTCGCCCTGCGGCTACCATGGAACTCGTGCATTTGCGAGCGTTAGGGAAAACCGGGCTGAATGTTTCACTGTTAAGTTTCGGCGCGTCGCCGCTGGGCAATGTGTTTGGCACGGTTACGGATGCCGACGCAGTGACGACAGTGCACAAGGCGCTGGATCAGGGTGTGAATCTTTTCGACACCGCACCTTACTACGGAATGACCCTGTCTGAAACGCGCCTGGGATCTGCGCTGAAGGGACGCCGGCATGAGGCGATCCTCTCCACCAAATGCGGCCGGTTCGGCGCCGCCGACTTCGATTTTTCGGCAGCCAGGGTTTTTTCCAGCATTGATGAATCGCTTCGCCGGCTCCAGACCGACTATGTCGACATCCTGCACGTCCACGACATCGAATTTGGCGACCGCTCTCAAATTGTTTCAGAAACGCTGCCGGCGCTGGAGGAAGTGCGGCGGAATGGCAAGATTCGGTGCATTGGAGTCACAGGCCTCGCTCTGGGGATGCTGCAGGACGTCGCGGCTGCTTCCGATTCGGTCGACGTCGTGTTGTCGTACTGCCGTTACAATCTGCTGAATCGCGATCTGGATGTGGAACTGGCTTCGTTTTGTAAAACGCGGGGCATTGGTTTGATTAACGCCTCGCCGCTGCACATGGGCCTGCTCGCGCAAGGTGTTCCGCCTCCGTGGCATCCCGCTCCCGAGGATGTGAAAACGGCTGCGCGGCAGCTGGTGGAGCTCTGTTGCCGGCGAGGGGTGGATCCCGCGGCGCTCGCGCTGCAGTTTGCTCTCGCCAATCCGGACGTCGCCTCGACGCTGGTGGGGATTGCATCGGTGGAGCAGCTCGATGCCAATCTGCGCGCCGCGGAAGGAACGATGGACGCGGATCTGCTGGCGGAGATCGAAGTGTTAGTCGAGCCCGTACGGCACACGATGTGGGTAACGGGCAGGGTAGAGAATCACTGATGTCCAGCACTCACATCGAAGTCACACCGGAACTCGGCACCTATTTAAAGAGGGTGTCCCTGCGGGAGCACCCGGCGAAGCTGAAACAGGGCGCCATGCAGATTACCCCGGAACTGGGCCAGTTCTTCACGCTGCTGTGCGCCTGAATGCTCGCGGCGGGCGAAGCGGGCACGTTCGACTTCGCGTTTATCGATGCCGACAAATCGAACTACGCCGCCTATCTGGAGCGGGTGCACGCGCTGCTTCGGACAGGCGGGTTGTGCGTACGCTCCCATTGCGTGGTGATGCGAACCAATGCGTCTCGGACACGCTCGCGGACTCGCGTGTGCAAAAACCAAAAAATTTCCTTGCATTTTTTTCGCGTCTCCTCCCCCCACCCCTCCACCGCGAAGCGGAAAAAGAAATGGAAAGGAAATTTTTGGTTTTGCTTCGCCGTAGACATATCTATATTGTACTATAGTTCAATATTGTTTGGAAATGCAATATTTATTATGCTATAATTATGTCGATAAGTCAGAAATTAGGAGAGAACATAAAGAAGATACGGACTCGTAAGGGAATGTCGCAAGGCGACATTTGCCGAGCACTTGATATGGATAGAGGGTATATGAGCGCTATTGAAAATGGTAAGAAAAATATCACGATTCAGCAGTTGGCACGATTGGCGCAGGCACTCGGAGTGAGTGTGGATAAACTTTTGAAATAGAGCTTGACACGCAACCGTATGGTTGCGTATACTTAGAGTATGTATGGACAAAGACAAGATATTCAAAGCCCTAGCCGATCCGACACGGCGACTCATGCTTGACGAGCTTTCGGAGCGCAAAACCCAATCGCTCTACGAACTTTGCGCGCGCCTCGTTATGAAGCACAAAGCTGTCATGTCGCGTCAGGCAATCACCAAACATCTCTCGATTTTGGAAGATGCCGGATTGGTGAAATCGGAACGTCAAGGTCGATACAAGCTCATCGTTTTCAACGATGAGCCGATTAAGAAAATAGTCGAGCGATGGATTAAAAGAAATTATTAAATTAATAACTAATTAAAGGAATATTATGAAAATCATAGTTGCTAGTGTATCAATCAAGGATCAAGACAAGGCATTGAAATTCTATACCGAAGTCTTGGGCTTCGTTAAAAAAGAAGATGTACCACTCGGAGGTGGTGCCCGTTGGGTGACAGTTGTATCACCAGATAGTCAAAATGGGACTGAACTCTTGCTTGAGCCAAATGCTGACTATCCAGCCATGAAAGCTCTTAAAGAGTCTTTAGTCACAGACGGCGTACCATTCACAATGTTCGGGGTGGATGACGTACAAAAGGAGTACGAACGCTTGAAGGAGCTTGGTGTCAAATTCAAGATGGAGCCAACCAAAATGGGGCCGGTTACGATAGCAATATTCGATGACACCTGCGGTAATTTGATACAAATTATTCAAAAGTAAGGGAGCAACCCCTACCGTTTTATAATATCTCCTAAAAAAGGCGTGGATTGTTGTGCTCGCACAGGGTGGATGGGGCAAGCACATATAGATTTGCTTGTGCCTCTGCACAATCCGCTTTTTAGAGTTACTACTGACTCAAACGAAGCCACAAAACGAACACACACAACGCCAAAGCAGCGTCATCGACAATCTCCTGTGGCATGGGCGACTCATCGACCCGGCGTTTTCAGGATCCCGACACGGTGGCCGTACGGGCGTTCAACGAAGCCCTGACGGGCCGATGAGCGATTCTCCATCAGTCTGCTTCCGGTTGGGGACGGGATCACCCTTGCGCTGAAGTTGCCCTGAAATGCAAAGCGGCGTCGGCCACCAGCCGCCGGAGTTCGGCCGCCTGAAACGGCTTGTCGAGAAAGGCGGCATGCAGTTCCTCAATGCCGCGCTGCACGATGTCGCCCTCGACATAGCCGGTCACCATGATGATTCGCAAAGCTGGAAACATCGCCCGCAATGCCACAGCGAGGTCATAGCCGCTCAGTTCGGGAAGCAGCATGTCGGTGAGTAGAATATCGATGGGGACCGCGGACTGCTGGGCGATGCGCAGACCCTCGGCGCCTGTCGAGGCCTCGAGGATGGTCACGTCCTCTCCGGCGAGTACAGATCGAATCAGGCTTCGTATCTGGTCCTCGTCTTCAACCAGCAGGAGCACCGCCCTGCCCTCGTCCGAACTTTGAGTCATCGTACTTTCGACGCGCGGGAATTGAAACGATTTCACTCATTACAGCTTCGTACATTCTTGATACTTAAAATGCAGCAGACACCTTCCGGAGTTCGACGAAAAGTGCCCATTGGGGCTGAAGTGGTTGACGGGGGCGTCAGCTTCCGCGTTTGGGCACCGTTGCGGGAATCGATGGAAGTGGTCAGTTCCGGTAAGCGATATCCGCTGCATGGTGAGTCGGACGGTTACTTTTCAGGCACGGTCTCTGGCCTGAGCGCGGGTTCGCGCTACAAGTACCGGCTGCCCAGCGGGGAGGAGTTCCCCGATCCGGCCTCGCGGTATCAGCCCGAAGGCGCGCACGGTCCCTCCGAAGTCGTCGACTCTTCCGTATTTGCGTGGACTGACAGCGCGTGGCGGGGTGTGCCGCTGGAGCGCGCCGTCATATATGAGATGCACGTCGGCACGTTCACGGACGAAGGCACATTCGCAGGGGCCGCAAAACGGCTGCCCCATCTGCGCGACCTCGGGATCACGGTCATCGAAGTGATGCCGCTGGCCGAGTTCACGGGCCGGTTTGGCTGGGGATACGACGGTGTCTCTCTGTTCGCGCCGAGCCATCTCTACGGGAGTCCCGACGACGTGAGGCGGTTCGTTAATGAGGCGCACTCCCACGGAATGGCGGTGATTCTCGACGTGGTGTACAACCATTTCGGGCCGGATGGCAATTACGCCGGACAATATTCACGAGATTATTTCAGCACAAAGCATAAAACCGACTGGGGCGAGGCGATTAATTTCGACGGAAAAAATGCCGGCCCGGTGCGGGAATTCTTCATCGCCAACGCGGGCTACTGGGTGGATGAATTCCACATGGACGGTCTCAGGCTGGATGCGACACAAAACATTTATGACGATTCCGAGCCGCACATCCTGGCCGAAGTCACGACTCGGGTTCGTGAAGCGGGTGGCGAGCGCACCACGCTGGTAGTGGCCGAAAATGAGCCGCAGCATACGCGACTGGTCCGGCCGAGGGCCGCGGGCGGTTTTGGGGCAGACGCGTTGTGGAACGACGACTTCCACCACAGTGCGGTTGTCGCCCTGACCTCCCACAACGACGCGTACTACACCGATTATCTGGGCGCGCCGCAGGAGTTCATATCCGCGATGAAGTACGGATATCTGTACCAGGGTCAGTGGTACAAGTGGCAAAAACAGCGCCGCGGATCACCGGCGTTCGATCTGGAACCCACGGCGTTCATTACGTTCCTTGAGAATCACGACCAGGTGGCGAACTCGGCGCGCGGGCTCCGCATGATTCAGCAGGCCACGCCCGGAATGCTGAAGGCGATGACTGCGCTGGTGCTGCTGGGGCCCGGTACGCCGATGTTGTTTCAGGGGCAGGAGTTCGGCTCTGCCCGCCCATTCCTTTATTTCGCCGATATGCCGGGGAATTTGTGCGAGCTGGTGCGAAATGGCCGGCAGGAATTCATGCGGCAATGGCGCAGCGTCGGTGAATCGGAGATGCTGAAGTGCCTGAGCGATCCCTGCACGTCGCAGGTTTTTGAAGACAGCCGGCTGGACTGGACGGAGGCCGAACGCAATACTTCGGTCCTGAAACTGCATACCGATTTGCTTCGATTGCGGCATACGGACCCGGTGCTGGGATGCTGGCGCCGGGGGATGTTCGATGGTGCGGTGATCGGCCGCGATGCCTTCGTGCTGCGAGCGTTTTCTCCCACCCATGGAGACAGGCTGATGGTGGTGAACATGGGTCGCGACCTGCATCTCGATCCGGCGCCGGAACCGCTGCTGGCGCCGCCGGAAGACTGCCGCTGGGAAGTACTGTTCAGCACCGAAGACCCGGAATATGGAGGCTGCGGATCGCCGGTGCCGGAAGGGGATGACAACTGGCGCTTTAGTGGACACGCGGCACTGGTGCTTCGTGCCGTCGCTGGGCCTGCGAGGGTTAAAGCATGAATTCGCTGATCCGCCGTGTAGCCTGGCCGGGCAAGGCCGGCGCAGAGATGATTCTCGACCGGGAATGGATCGTGACCAATGGCCTCGGGGGATACGCATCGGGCACAGTGGCAGGCGTGATTACGCGCCGATTCCACGGGCTCCTGATTGCCGCCCTGCCCTCGCCATTCGGCCGGCGCATGTACCTCAACGATGTGGCGGAGCAGCTTCGATTCAGCGACGGCCGCGTGGTGCAGCTTGGCGGCGAGCATCGCGCGCACAGCGAGGTGGTCGTCTACGGCGCTGAGTATCTGCGAGAGTTCCGCATGGAGCAGGGGCTGCCCGTCTGGATCTATGAGGTGGAGGGCATCGAACTGGAGAAGCGGCTGGTGATGCCTTCGCGCCAGAACACCGTGTTCATTCACTACAAGGTGAAGTGCGGCGACTGCAACGTGCGGCTGGAGCTTCGGCCTGCGATGCATTTCCGGCCTCATGAGGGCGTGCTGAGCGCCCTCCAGGAAGAGCCGTACGAACTGCACGTAGTCAGCGACCGCTACGAGTTCGCCAGTGCCAACTCCGCCACGCCCAGGCTGCGCATGCGAGTGGACGGCTCGGGGCAGTGCTTCACCTTCGACCGCCGATACATCGGTGAGCAGGTGTATCACACCGAAGAAGTGCGAGGCTACGAATCGCGCGGCCACATGTGGAGCCCGGGGTACTTCCAGGTCGACTTCGCCGGCCGGAATGAGGCTACGCTGGTTGCCTCCACGGAGAGCTGGGAGAGCATGGGTGCGATGCCCGTGCAGGAGGTCTTCGCCACCGAACTGGGTCGCAGGGCGAGGCTGATCGGGGCGGCGAATCCCGCCGTTCGGGAGGGTCTGGGTGCCGAACTGGTGCTGGCGGCGGATCAGTTCCTGATCACTCCGGTGGGCCGGCAACAGGACGTAGCGCGCGCGTTCGCGGCGGGCGACGAAGTGCGGACCGTCATCGCGGGCTACCACTGGTTCACGGACTGGGGCCGCGACACCATGATCAGCCTGGAGGGACTCACTCTGAGTACGGGTCGCTATCTGGAAGCTGCGTGGATACTGAGCACGTTTGCTTACTACGTGCGCGACGGGCTGATCCCGAACATGTTCCCGGAAGGCGAGAATTCCGGGCTTTATCACACCGCCGACGCGACGCTGTGGTTCTTTCACGCGCTCGACCGATATGTGGAGACCACCGGAGACCGGGCGACGCTGGAGCGGATTCTGCCGAAGCTGTATGAGGTGGTGGCGAAACATTTGGAAGGCACGCGGTTCGGCATTGGCGTCGACCCCGCCGACGGTCTGCTTCGCCAGGGGGTGGAAGGTTACCAGCTCACGTGGATGGATGCCAAGGTAGACGGCTGGGTAGTAACGCCGCGGCGCGGCAAGGCCGTGGAGATCAACGCCCTCTGGTATAACGCGCTGTGCCTGATGCGGGGCTGGGCGGAAACCACCGGAAACGAGCACGAAACCATTACGATTTCCCGGCTGGACGAGGCTGCGGCGCAGGCGGCCGAGTCGTTTAACCGCCGTTTCTGGTACGAGGAAGGGAACTACTGCTACGACGTGATCGACACCGAGCAGGGTGGTAACGACACGTCGCTGCGGCCAAACCAGTTATTTGCCATCTCGCTGAAGAATCCGGTGCTGGCGCGGGAGCGTTGGGAACCGGTTCTTCAAATCTGCAGGGACCGGCTGCTTACCCCGGTTGGTCTGCGATCGCTGGGACCGGGGTCGAAAGAGTACAAAGCGCAGTATTACGGCGATTTGCGGTCGCGCGACGCGGCGTATCATCAGGGCACTGTCTGGGGATGGCTGATTGGGCCGTTCATCGACGCCTGGCTAAAGGCGCGTCCGGACGACCTGGCCGTGGCCAGAGAGATGCTGTCCGGGTTCGCAAAGACCATGGAAGAGGGCGCGGTGGGCAGCATCAGTGAGATATTCGACGCCGAGGCTCCGTTTACCCAGCGCGGCTGCGTGGCTCAGGCCTGGAGCGTGGCCGAAGTGCTGCGCTGCCTCGTGAAGACAGCCGGGTAATCCCACCTATTACGAAACTCTTACGTCCCAAAGGGGCCTGCGGACCACTGCCTGTGTCAGGCTGGAAGCAGGCCTACTCGTAAGGAGCGCCACCCACCGGTTCGCGCCAGCCCGGCATCTTTTTCGCACACAACGGAAACAATGCAGGTTCACCCTAAAGGCTCCACTGCCCGAGTACTCCTGTCGGCTGTTTTTGGACCCTACGCCCAGGACGACGAGTACGGCAGCCGTGCCATCAATCCGATGGAGCTCTATCACAACCAGGTCACGCGCGTTCAGGGTCCATTTTCTCTGCGCATGTTTCACCGGTCGTGGGGCATTCTGTTCATTCAGAAAAACATCAGGGCGCCCTGTACGGTTCTGGATTTTCCGACCCTTCCCGATTTCGAGAAAGAAATCACCGAGAATCACTACGACATCATCGGCATTTCGTCGATTATTGTGAATGTTGGCAAGGTGAAAGAGATGTGCCGACGCGCGCGGCTGCTTTCACCGCACTCGGAAATCATTGTCGGCGGCCACGTCACCGCGATCCCGGGCATTGAGCAGATGGTCGACGCCGACCACTTCGTTCGCGGGGAAGGTGTCCGCTGGATGCGGGAGCATCTGGGTGAGGATCCGAACGCGAAACTGGAGCACCCGGCGATCATCTCGGGTTACGATCACCAGGCCCTCGGCTTCCGTCCGAAACGGTCGAAGAACACCATGGCCGCGACGGTAATTCCGTCGGCTGGCTGTCCCATGGGCTGCAACTTCTGCACCACGTCGTCCTTTTTTGGCGGTAAGGGGAAATTCGTCAATTTCTTCGATTCCGGCCAGGAATTGTTTGACATCATGTGCAAGCTGGAAGTGGACACCGGAGCCCAGGCGTTCTTCGTCATGGATGAGAACTTCCTGCTTCAGAAGCCGCGCGCAATGGATCTGCTGGCGTTGATGCGGGAGGCCGGAAAGTCGTGGCAGCTGTACGTGTTCTCCTCAGCGAACGCGATTCGCAAGTACACGATGGACGAACTGGTCGCGCTCGGCGTGTCCTGGATCTGGCTGGGGCTGGAATCGCCAAACTCGACGTATTCCAAACTGGATGGCACCGATACCGTGGAGCTAATCAAAGAACTGCGGAAGAACGGCATCAAGACCCTGGGCTCGACGATTGTGGGGCTGGAGCATCACACGCCGGAAAACCTGCCCGACGAGATTCGGCACGCCATCAGCCATGACACCGACTTCCACCAGTTCATGCTCTACACCCCGGTTCCGGGTACGCCGCTGTACACGCAGATGCGCGATGAAGGCCGGCTGATCGATGTCGATCTCGCCGATATTCACGGACAGTGGAAGTTCAACTTCCACCACGCCGCCATCTCGCGAGAGCAGTCGAAGCAGATGCTGGACAACGCGTTCCAGATGGACTACGAATTGAACGGACCCAGCCTGTACCGCCTGTGTCACACAACATTCAAAGGCTGGCTGCGACACAAGAACCATCCGGAGCCCCGGGTGCGGGAACGCTTCACCCGCGAAGTGCAATCCCTGTATGTCTACGGCGCCATGCTGTGGGCCATGGAGCACTACCTGCGCCGCGCCAACGTCGAGGTGGGGGAGCGCATCCGCAAACTGCGCAAGGAAATTTACCGCGAATTTGGGTGGTTCGCGCGTATGACCGGAACCCTACTGGGACCCGTGCTGTTATGGACCAGCCGGCGGGAGCAGCGCCGTCTCAACGAAGGCATCACCTACGAGCCGGCCGTAGTCATCGAACGCACCAACTGGGCCTGATATCGGATTTGAAACAGTAGTTGTTTCACCAGCGGTCACCGGACGTTCATTCCACATTTACGTTGAACCGCTACCCTCAGGGCATGTTCAGAGTATTGGGTATATGTCTCGCTCTCCTGCTTTCTGCGTCGGCGCAGAATTTCGAACGTGTGGAAGGGTTTGTGGAAGATCAGACTGGCGCCCGGATCGCTGGCGCCACCGTTAGTCTCCGCTCTGCCGCTACCAGTCAGATTGCTAAGGGAACTTCGGCCAGCGACGGAACGTTTCGGTTTCCGCGGCCGGCTGCGGGCAAACTGGAGTTGCGCGTGGAGAGCCCTGGATTCCAGGCTGCGACTCGCATGCTGGACCCGGAAACCGCCACGGCCACTGGCATCAAGGTCACGCTGAGCGCAGGCACTGTGGTGGAGCGCGTGGATGTGAGCGCGTCCTCCGTGATGCTGCAGACTACCAGCGCCGCGCAGACGGCCACCATTACCACCAAACAGCTGGAGAGCCTGCCCACCGCATCCCGCAACTACACGCACCTCATCGTCGGCGAGGCAGGCGTCGCGGCGCCGCTGCCCGACCGCACGGGCAAGGGTATGAACCTCGCCACCTCGCCGGGTTCGCAGAGCGATGACGGCACGCAGTCTCTGAATCCTTCGGTAAATGGTGCCCGGCCCACCAACAATTCACTGATGATTAACGGTGTGGATGCCACCAATATGATGAATGGCGGAGGCAGTCTGGGCAACAACATCACGGTTCCCCTGGACGCTCTGGAAGCGGTGGAGATGCAGACGGCATTGTACTCGGCCACCGGCGGCCGCAATGGCGGCGCGAATATCCAGATGATCACGCGCGGCGGAACAAACCAGTTCCACGGCAGCGTTTCGCATTTCTTCCAGAATGAGATCTTTAATGCGAATGAATTCTTTTTGAATCGATCCGGGAGGGCGAGGCCGCGGTTCCGCAGGAATGAGAGCTATGCGGGCCTCGGCGGTCCGATCGTAAAGAACAAGACCTTCTTCTACGCGGCTGTGCAGCGGACCGATTTCCTCTCCGGTTACGCGAGCCGCGCGATTGTCACCACATCGAGCCCCGACGGACTGGGTGAAGTGCGCACACCGCAGTCGATTGCCGATGTCGCGAACCGCTGGCTGACGGCCGGTGCTCAGGACAATCCGCAGTTCGCCACGAATTTTCTCACGGCGATACGCCGGTTCCCTGCCGGCCAGATTCCGGGTCTGGAGCGCCAGTTCTTCCTGAGCACGGAGAATCCGCCGGTGTTTCGGCAGCTTACCGCGAGCGATATTCATCCTGTGGCCCTCAATATCCTGAATGTCAGGCGCAACGGGCAGCGGTTGCTGCCGTCGGTGACCGATGCCAACCGCCTGCTGCCGGGCAATGCCACCTACGGCCCTGAGCGCGAGCAGGTGAACGCGTTCCCCACGTTCTTCAATTCGTGGTCGGGTTCGCTTTCGCTGGAGCATAACTTCTCCGGCAATGACCGGCTGCGCCTCAGCTACGTGAAGTCGCAGCAGTTCGTTGAGGAGGCGTTTCCGTGGGCCAACTCATCCGTGTCGCCGACGCTTGGACTGACACCTGGCTATGTGGCCTCCCTGTCGCACCAGCACACGTTCGGCCCGTCGTTTGTGAATGAATTGCGCGGCGGTTTCTTCGAACTGTTCAACACGCGCATTTCAAAGTACCGCGACATTTTTAACTCGACGCTTGGCATTTACAATCCGCTTGAGGTGTCACTGGGCGGCCTCGCTTCGCTGATGCCCACGGTCGACATTGTGACGCAGAGGTCCTCGGCCGGGATCGGCAATGCGTGGGATTTCTACGACCGTCAGCGCAACGCCTATGCGACCAACATCATGACCTGGGTGCATGGCAGACACACCATGCAGTTCGGCGGCGAGTTTCGGCGCACGAACCTCAAGGGTGAGTACATGGCGCGCACGAACGGCGATCTCGACTACGACAACTGGGTGCTGTTCTTCACCGGGCACGGCGCGGCGGGCGGTGGATCGGATCTGGACCAGGGCGACACCCGCCGCGACTACAAAATGTTCGACGTGGCGTTATTCGCTCAGGAAGACTTCAAGGTTCGGCGCGACCTGACACTCAACGCGGGCGTGCGCTGGGATTACTACGGCTGGCCGGTGGAGACGGAGGGCCGCATCGGCACGTACTTCACAAAGACGGACGCCGCGCGCGCGGGAGTCGAGCCCGGTTATGCGATCGCGTCGAACCACGCGATCTTCAAAAAGGATTTCAATCCGCTGCAGATGGGCCTCGTGGTGTCGGACTATGTGCCGCTGAATCTCGGACAGGTTCACAAGGCTCAGCGCGATTCCATCTTCCAGCCCGACTACAACAACATTGCTCCTCGCGTGGGATTCGCGTGGCGACCGTGGTTTACGGACCGCCTTGTGGTTCGCGGCGGCTACGGCATGTTCTACGAGCGGCCCTCGGGTTCGTTCAAGACGGACCTGCAACTGTCAGCGCCGTTCTTCGTCTATCAGAACGTGCCAGCGCCCGTCGACATGGCCAACCCTTATCCAAGGCTCAACGTCAATCCGTTCACGATTCCGCTGGAAGTGCAGATGGTGCGCGATGCCAACGGGACGCCGTCATGGCGCCGCTTCGACGGCACGCCGTTCCCGGCAACGGAGCCGTTCGCTGCGAAGAACTTCACCTTCATCGATCCGTTTATCAAGACACCCTACGTGCAGCAGTGGACGTTCAACCTGCAGTTTGAACCGTTCCGCGGCAATATGCTCGACATTCGTTACGTCGGCACCAGCGGCACGGCGCTGATGGCGAAATCGAATCTGACACAGGCCGTCGATCCGCGCGTCACGCCAATAAACGGCTTCACCGATATTCGCAATCGCACCGGCGCGTTAATTAACCCGGATTTCTTTGTGCCCTCCGAGTTCCTCGGTCTGGGGCGGCAAAGTGGGTTCCGCATGCGCTCGAACTACGGGCACTCCACGTATCACGGGCTGCAGGTCAACTACCGGCGGAGGTTCCAGAATCGGTTGCTGATGAATGCGGCGTACACGTGGGCCAAAACCATCGACAACATTTCCTCCGACGGTGGTGTCATTGAGCACGATGCGCGCAACCAGCGCAACAACCGGGGGCCGGCGGACTTCGACCGCACGCACCGCTTTACCACCGCCTTTGTGTATGAGATGCCGGCGCCGTTCCGCGATAACCGCCTCAGCAAAGCGGTGCTCGGCGGCTGGGCGCTGAACGGGATGATGACATTGCAGAGCGGTACGCGCTTCTCCATCATCGGCGCTGCGACCGCGAATGCCTACTGGGCGCAGGTGGCGCGCGCGCGCGTCGATCTGGCGCCGGGGCGTACTGTCGAGAGCGCTCGAAAGAGCGGCCCTGTACAGGACCGTCTGTCGGCCTTCTTCGACCCGACTGCGTTTGCGAACTCCGAGGACCGCTGGGGCAACTCGGGCCGCAACATTCTGCGTGGGCCGGTGCAGAGCCAGATGGATTTCGCGCTCGGCAAGACCATCAAGTTGCACGAGCGCTACTCGCTGGAGTCGCGCTGGGAAGTTTTCAACGCGCTCAACATGCCAACGTTCTCCAACCCCAGCAACTCGCTGCCTGCGGCTGGTGTCGGGACCATGGGCACCATCGCATCCACCATTGGCGGACCGCGCACCATGCAGGTTGCGCTCCGTCTGAAGTTCTGATCTACAGCCTGACTTGAGGAAGCGCCTGTTCGAGTGCCTTGCCGCACGCGAACAGGCGCTTTTCGCTCCACGCCGAGCCGATGAGTTGCAGACCCGCCGGCATGCGCTCCCGCGTGAGCCCGCAAGGCAACGCCAGGGCCGGCAAGCCGATCACATTCACGCCTCGCACGAACTTCGTCGAGAGCAACCGCGTATCTTCCTCCTGCCCGCCGACAGTGACGGTCTGCTGCCCGATTTGCGGCGCAGGCACGGGCGCCGACGGCGTCACCAGCACATCGATCTTGTCGAACATAGCGTGCCAGTCGGCCATCATGGCCCGCCGCACACGCTGCGCATTGATGTAATCCGACGCGCTGAGCAACGTCCCCTGATCGAGCAGCGTTCTCACGTCGGCTCCGATCTCGTCCCGGCGGTGCAGGAAGGGGCGCATCACGGCAGCCGCCTCGCCCAGAAGCGTCGTGCGTCCGATGAGATTGAGGCCCTCCGGGTCGGGCACATCGACGTGTATGATCTCCGCGCCCAGCCGTTCGGCTTCGCGCATGGCGCTGTTGTAGAGCGCTTCCACGTCGGGATGCAGTCGCTCCAGATAGAAGTTGTTCGGCACGCCGAGACGCACGCCTTTCAGCGACACGTTGTCGGCTGGCACAAAATGCTCCTCAGGCCTTAACACCGTGGCGTCGTCCTGCGGGTCGAACCCTGTGATCGCGTTCATCACGATGGCAGCGTCTTCCACCGTGCGAGTCAGCGGTCCCATGGTGTCGAGCGTGAGGCCAAGTTGAAAACACCCGCAACGGCTGACCCGGCCGAACGTAGGTTTCATCCCCACGGTGCCGCAGAATGCCGAAGGGTTCCGAATGGATCCGCCCGTGTCGCTGCCCATCCCCACAAAGATCGACCCCGTAGCTACCGCTGCACCCGACCCACCGCTGGAGCCGCCGGGAATGCACTCGGGGTCCCAGGGATTGCGCACGGGTCCGAACCATGGGTTGCTCGACGAGATGCCGTAAGCCAGCTCGTGCTGGTTCAGCTTGCCCACCGAGATGGCGCCAGCCGTCTGAAGCCTCTGGACGACGGTGGCATCGTCTTCAGGAACGAAATCGGCGAACAGCTGCGAGCCGTTTGTGGAACGTACGCCACGCGTGTAGTAAAGATCCTTGAACGCGATTGGAATACCGTGCAGCGGACCGCGGTCCTTGCCTTCCTGCAGCTCCTGGTCTAGCTCGTGGGCCGACCGCAGCGCCTGGTCCCCTGTGACCGTGATGAACGCGTTCAGCGCCGCGTCACGCTCCACTGCCTGAAGCGAATCGCGAACCAGTTCGACGGCGGAGATCTCGCGGTCGCGCAGCCGGCGACCCGCTTCCCGAATTGTCATCGCTGTTCCTCTCCGGGCTCGAACCGGACGGCGCTGTTGGGGCCGCTCGGGATCGTGTCAAAAAGGCGCGCCAGTTGATCGCGCAGTGCGTCGATGACGGACTGCGCTTTTGCCAGCTCTTCCGCGGGCGGTTTCTGCATATCGTCATGCTACCGTCAAAGCGATGAGTACTGAAGAGCGCCGGCATGTTCGGGTAAAACGTGTAGATGAATGCGGTTCCATGCACGAGCTGTTTACGCATTGTTTACCCGCATTCGGCGGAGCATTTCTACGCCGCATTTATTCGATTCTGGACACTGCGATCGGCATGGGCTGTCCGTTGACTGTTTCCATCGCCGGTCCGATCACGGTGTCCGGCCAGCATCTGACATGGCTGATTCCGCTGCTGGAAACGGGCTGGGTCGCGTATCTGAGCACCACGGATGCGGTCTGCTATCACGATGGCCATCGGAGCCTCGATAAGCACAGCGCGGGCGATGGCCCCATCCATGAAGTGCCAATCTGGACCGACGACGCGCGGCTGCGCGACGAGGGCACGATTCGCGTCACGGATATGGCGTTTGACGAGGCCGTGCTGCTGGACCAGGATCGATTTCTCAGCGCGGTACTGAGCCAAAGCGAGTTCCAGCACAAGATGACGGGCACCGAGCTTCGCTACAAGCTGGGCAAGTATTATGCGGCGCAGGAGCGGCGCAACGGCGTGCCTTCAGGGCTGCTGTCGACATGCACGCGGCTCGGCATTCCGGTGTTTGTGGGCGCGCCCGCCGATGGCAGCGTGTTCCTCAATTCGATGAAGCTGTGGGCTCTGAATCAGACCGGGCTGGGTGGGAAGTACGACTTTGAGCTCGACCTGCATGCCGAAGTGTTCGAGGCTTGCGCGTACCACCACTGGGGCTTGTTTGGCACCGATGCCAAATCACTGGCCACGCTCATTCTGGGCGGCGGGGTGCCGAAGAACTACAACCTGCAGCCCGAGCCCGCGCTTGGCCAGGTGCTAGGGCTGCCAAATGTCCGCGGCTACCACTTCGATGTGCAGATTGTGACTGCTCCGGTTACCGATGGGTCGCTCTCCTCGTGCCCTCCGTCCGAGGCTGTGACGTGGGGCAAGGTCGACAAGGATGTCTATATGAAGACGACCGAGTCGATGCAGGCGGACTACTCCATCGTGATGCCGTTCCTCATCAAGGCGCTGCTGGAGAATCGAGGGCGATATGCGGCGATGTCGCCGGAAGAGGCTGGTGCTGACCCGAAGGCAGCGGGCTACCTGCGCGACCGCGACGGCTACCGGCTGTATGAAAAGCGCGACGCCCTGGTGAAGAACCTCCTCGACCACGTCACAATGAATCGCGACTGGCTGCTGGAGAGCCTTGAGTACCCGCTGGCGCTGTAGAGAATTGCCCGCGCTACACTGAGTGCGCAATGGCCGCACCCGCCTCTGAAGCAGTCATCCGACCTCTCACCCAACTTACCGAAGAAGAGCAGATGTTTCGCGATGTGGTCCGACGGTTTGCCAAGGCCGAGATCGGACCGCACGTACGGGAGATGGACGATTCGGCCCACCTGCGCACCGACATCCTGAAGAAGCTGTTCGACCTCGGCCTGATGAGCGTCGAGATTCCCGAGGAGTTCGGCGGGCAGGGCGGCTCATTCTTCCAGGCGGTGCTGGCGGTGGAGGAACTCGCGGCCGTCGACCCCGCGGTGTCCGTCGTAGTCGACGTGCACAATACGCTGGTGATCAACGCCTTCCTGCGCTGGGCCACCGAGGAGCAGAAGGCCCGATGGTTCCCTCGACTGGCGACGGACACGCTCGGAGCCTACGCGCTGTCGGAAGCGCAGTCGGGGTCCGACGCCTTCGCTCTCCAGACCCGCGCTGTACCAGCAGACAACGGCGCGTATCTGTTAACAGGCCGCAAGCTGTGGATCACCAACGCGGCTGAGGCTGGGCTGTTCCTCGTGTTCGCGAACATCAATCCGGAGCTCGGCTACAAGGGCATTACGTGCTTTCTGGTCGAGCGCGGGACGCCAGGATTTCAGGTGGGCCGCAAAGAAGACAAGCTCGGGATCCGGGCGTCGTCCACCTGCGAGCTGATCATGGACAACTGCCGCGTCGAGCCGGAGAACATTCTGGGGGAACCCGGCAAGGGCTACAAGATCGCCATCGAGACGCTGAACGAGGGCCGCATCGCGATTGGCGGGCAGATGCTGGGACTGGCGCGCGGAGCGTTCGACCACGCCGTCGCGTTCGCGAAGCAGCGGAAGCAGTTCGGCAAAGCGATCGGCGAGTTCCAGGGCGTGCAGTTCGATATCGCCAACATGGCGGTGGATCTGGAGGCTGCCCGGCTGCTGGTGTACAACGCGGCTCGGCTGCGGGATGCGGGAATGCCGTTTGTCACCGAAGCGGCGATGGCCAAGTACTTCGCCTCTCAGATCGCCGAGACCGTGGCGTCGCGCGCGGTGGAGATCTTCGGCGGCGTCGGCTTTACAAAAGATTACCCGGTGGAGAAGCTGTACCGCGACGCCAAAATTGGGCGCATTTACGAGGGTACAAGCAACATGCAGCGAGTCCTGATCGCTCGGCGGTATCTTGATAAGTAACGGGTGGGCCGTCTGGTCCGTCCCTCGTATGGAGATTCAGATGCTCGTACGTGCCCTCTCCGCGTTTGCGGTGCTACTTTTGTCGTCGTCCCTCGTGTGCGCCGCACCACCGGCCAAGGCGGATCCGAGCCAGGACGAAATAGAAAAAATCATTCGGAGTTTTGCGTCCAATGAAGCTGCGTTCGCCAAGGCTCGGGAAAACTACACCTACCGTCAGACGGCGAAAATTCAGGAATACGACGAAGGCGGTACGCCGGGCGGCAAGTTCGAGCGTGTGGATGAAGTAGTATTCAGCGGAGCCGGCAAGCGCACAGAGCGCGCGGTTCGCACTCCGGTTCCGACGCTGCGCCTAATCATCATGTCGCAGGAAGACGAAGAGGATCTGCGGCACGTGATGCCGTTTGTTCTGACGTCGGCCGAGATCGACAACTACAACGTCCGGTACCTGGGACGGCAGAGCGCCGACGAGATTCCCTGCTACGTTTTCGCAGTGAAGCCGAAGAAGCTGGAAGCGGGCAAGCGCTATTTCAACGGGCAGATCTGGGTGGACGACCGTGACCTGCAAATCGTGAAGACATACGGCCGCTCGACGGGCCTGCAGAAGAAGGGCACGGATCAGCGCTTCCCGAAGTTCGAAACCTATCGCGAGCAGATCGACGGCAAGTACTGGTTCCCGACCTATACGACCGCGAACAGCACGTTGTACTTCAAGGATTCCATCGTGCGCATCCGGCAGAATGTGCGCTACGAGGACTACAAACAGTTCGGCGCCGAGTCGAAGATCACGGTCGGCGGCGAAGTGGATCCCAACAACCCGGGCGCTGCACAGGAAGCTAAACCCGAACTGGCGCCGCCGTATGCGCCAAAGAAGCCGAAGCCACAGCCGCAAAAGTGAACCTGGTCCAGATCAGTGACGGAGTTCGGCGGCGGGTCGCCCTGGTGGACGAGCCGCACCTGATCCCCCTGGCTCGGTTCGATTCCGTCTACGCACTGGTGTCCGAGGCGCTGCGGTCCGGCAAGCCGGTGGCGTCCCTGGCAGAGCGGGGTCGAGACCGGCTGGATTACGAAGAGGTGTGGGCGGGGCGGTCGACATGGCGTCTGCTCTCGCCCGCCGACGTGCCCGCCAATCCCCACTGCGTACTCATTTCGGGCACGGGGCTGACGCATCTGGCCAGCGTCCAGCGGCGCGACGCCATGCACACCGCGGCTTCGGCGGGCTCCGAGACCGACAGCATGCGCATGTATCGCTGGGGTGTCGAGGGCGGCAAGCCGGAGGGCGGCGGGCCCGGCACTGCGCCGGAGTGGTTTTACAAAGGCAGCGGATCAGTGCTGCGCGGGCATCGCGACCAACTGGTGGTTCCGGTGCATGGTGAGGACGGCGGCGAAGAGCCCGAGATCGCCGGCGTCTACCTGATCGCGCCCAACGGGACTCCTGTGCGAATCGGCTTCGCGCAGGGCAATGAATTTTCGGACCACAAATTCGAGCGGCGAAACTACTTGTACCTGGCGCATTCCAAGCTGCGGACCTGTTCGCTGGGACCGGAACTGGTGACTGACGGCGCGTTCGACGATGTGCGGGGACGAGTGGCGGTGGAGCGCGACGGTGTCGAACTCTGGGGCTCGGAGATCCGCACCGGTGAGGCGAACATGTGCCACAGCCTGGCGAACATGGAGCACCACCATTTCAAGTACGAGCAGCACCGCCTGCCCGGGGATCTGCACATCCATTTCTTCGGTGCCGATGCGTTCAGTTTCGGCAGTGGCGTCGAGTTGCAGGACGGCGACTGGATGCAGGTCGCGTTTGAAGGATTCGGGCGGCCCTTGCGGAACACGGTGGCGAGGCGTCAGGGCGCATGCGCGATGACGGCAGTACAATCTCTGGTATGAGCTCCACGGTTGCAGGCAGGCTCACGTTCAAGGAATTCGAGCGACTCCCCGACCCGCCTGATGGTGGCCGGTATGAACTCCTTGAAGGAGAACTGGTACTGGCGCCACCTGCGAAGCTCGACCACTCTGACATTCGGGACGCACTCTTTGACTGGCTGAATGCGCGGCTTTCCGCGGACTGGAAACGCCGCATTGAGTTCGCTTGTGTACTCGGTGATCGCAGCTATTTAATCGCTGATCTCGGCGTCACGTCCAGGCTGCGCTGGCTGGCAGCTCGGGGCGAATCGTATTTCAGCGGCGCTCCGGAACTCGCCGTCGAGATCATCTCGCCGAGCAACAGCGCTGCGGAAATCGACGAGAAAACGTCGCTGTTCTTTCGCTATGGAGCTCAGGAGTTCTGGACGGTGAATCAGCGCCGCAAATCAGTGACGGTCCACAGCGTCGACCAGCCGAGGCGAGTCTACGCCGGCAGTGACCGTGTCCTGCTGACCCGCTTCGGCATCGACGAACCGCTGCCACTTTCCGCCATATTCAGCTAGTACAATCACTGGTATGAGCTCCACGGTTGCAGGCTTGCTCACGTTCGAGGAATTCGAGCGACTCCCCGACCCGCCTAATGGTGGCCGGTATGAACTCCTTGAAGGAGAGCTCTCGCTCGTGCCACCGCCGAAAAAAGGTCATAAGAACATAGAGATGAACCTGGAGCGCTGGTTGGTCAGGAATCTCTCCGATGACTTCTTGTCCACTGGCGAGTTCGGTGTGCGTATCGGAAAGGACAGCTACATAATTCCCGACGTAGCCGTGGTGGATCGAATACGGTGGGAAGCTACTCCGGATGACGGCTACTTCGAAGGTGCCCCGGAACTCGCGGTCGAGGTCCTCTCTCCCACTAACAGCGCCCGAGGCATCGCAACCAAAATCGCTCTCTACTTCGAGCACGGTGCCCAGGAGTGCTGGATCGTCGACCCGACCCACCACCGCGTCACCGTCCACAGTATCGACCAGGGGACCCGCGTTTACTCCGACGCCTCCACCATCCCGTTGACCCGCTTCGGCATCGACCAGCCGCTGCCACTTTCCGCCATATTCAGCTAGTACAATCACTGGTATGAGCTCCACGGTTGCCGGCTTGCTCACGTTCGAAGAATTCGAGCGACTCCCCGACCCGCCTGATGGTGGCCGGTATGAACTCCTTGAAGGAGAGCTCTCGCTCGTGCCACCGCCGAAAAGAGGTCATAAGAAGATTCAGGTGAAATTGGCGCGCTGGTGCCACCGAAACCTGCCCGCAGAATGGGAGTGCTCCGAGGCGTTTGGCGTCCGCGTGGGCGGGACAAATTATCTGATCCCCGATATTGCCGTATTTGCGACAGCCCGGTGGGATGTGGAGGGCGATGACGGCTACTTCGAAGGTGCCCCGGAACTCGCGGTCGAGGTCCTCTCGCCCAGCAACAGCGCCCGGGGCATCGCAACCAAAATCGCTCTCTACTTCGAGCACGGTGCCCAGGAGTGCTGGATCGTCGACCCTCTGGATAAGCGGGTCACCGTCCACAGTATCGACCAGGGTACGCGCATCTACACCGGTACCACAGCGAGCATCACACTTGCCCGCTTCGGCATTGACGAGCCGTTGCCACTTTCCGTTATCTTCAGCTAAATCGTAAGCACGCCGCGCGCCGACAGCACGGCGCTGCCGCCCACCATCACCCCGGTCACGCGCTTCCCATCCAGACGAGCAGACACCACCATCTCGCCCTGCCGCTTCACCTCCGAGCCCTGGTGCAGAACCACGCGGTCCCCCTCCTTCACCAACCCGTGCCTCACCAGATACGCCGCCGCGCACCCGCCTGCGGACCCGGTCACCGGATCGTCCCCTGTTCGTCCTGGCTTCCGCGCAAACCAGCGATCGCCCTCACGCGTCAGCAGGTACAGGCCCCGTTCCCTGTCCCCCGAAGCGAAGTACCCATCCAGCCCACGCCAGTCGACTGCCACCCGCCGCACCGCATCGCGCGAACGCAAAACCACGATCACATTCGGTCTGCCCGTGGAAATATTCTCCAGCGGCAGGGCAGGGTCGATGTCCGAAACAGCCACACCCAGCAACGGCGCCAGCGTCGCAGGGGGATGCACCTCGGCGATCACCGGATCGGTCTGCCGCATCTCGCCTTCCCACATCCCATGGCGGTCGAAAAACCGCACCGGAATCGGCCCGATGTTCTCGTCGAGCACGATGCAATGCCCCTCCACATCCGTGCGCGTCTGCCGCTTCGTCCACAGGGAAAACGCCGTGCCGAGCGTCGGGTGTCCGGCAAACGGCATCTCCATACCAGCCTTCGAAAAGATGCGCACGCGCACGCCCTTCTCATGCTCGACGCCCTCGGCGCGAGGGATCACGAAGGTAGTCTCCGAGTGCGCCATCTCCCGAGCAATCGCGCCCATCTGAGCCTCCGGCACCGACGATGCATCGGGGAACACTGCCAGCGGATTACCCAGCAGCCGCTCGCGCGAAAACACGTCCCAAATTTCGAACGCCACGTCCATTACTTCACTCCCTCCGAAGGGATTGGCAATTCGACTCCGGCAGGGACGGGCTGGCCGAAATCGGGGAAGCCGTCGGCGCGCCAGCGAAAGGGCTGAGCTCGCGGCGACCGCTTCGCCCCGCAGCCCTGCCCGGCCTCCGAGTTTGCATGGTACAAGATCCAGTCCTGCGTTCCGTCGGGCGAGCGGAAGAAGGAGTGATGCCCGGCGGCGAAGGTCCCACTGACACCTTGCGCGCGAAAAACCGGCTCAGACCACTTCTTCCAGGATTTTGCGCTCAGCAAGTCGCTCCCGGCGTCCGCCCACACCATGCCGAGTGCATACGAATCGGTCCAGCACCCGCTGCCCGAGTACACAATGAACACCCGCCCATTACGCACCAGCGCCTCCGGCCCTTCGTTCACGTCGACATGCGGCTTGTCGTCCGGACCGGGCTTGCCGATGTCGCCGACCGTCTCCCACGCAAGCTCGGGTTTCGAGATACGCACGCGCGGCCCCATCGTGGTCCACGGATTGGTCAAGCGAGCGATGTACAGATCCTGGCGCCCGTTCTCATCGCCCTCCCATCCCGACCAGAGCAGATACCAACGGCCACCATACGGAAAGACGGAAGCATCGATGGCCCACTTGTCGTCCGGCGTCTTCACCTGCCCACGAAATACCCACTCGCCCTGCATCGGATCTCGCGACGCGTTCTCGATCACGTAAAGCCGGTGATTCCGATTGCGGCCGTCGTCGGCTGCGAAATACAAATACCATTTGCCATCGATGCGATGCAGTTCGGGAGCCCAGATCTGCTTCGACCATGCCGTGTCCGCGGGCGGTGTCCAGACGACTCGCTTCTCCGCCTCGGCCAGGCGCGCTATTGACTGCGTTCGCCACAGCGTGAGATTTCGGCCTGTGGTGTGGGTGTAGTAATACCAGCCGTCGTGGTGGATGCTCTGCGGGTCGGCGCCCGAAGGCAGGAGTGGATTTTGAAACGTGCCCTCAGCCGCGCTCAGCGTCAGCGCCGTGAGGGTAACCAGGAGTAGTCGCACGCTCCTATTCTAAAAAAAAACGGCGCTCGGGACTGGTAAGCCCATGAGCGCCGCCGGGGAGCCTGGTGCAACCAAATTGGCTAGAAGTCGAGGCGCAGCGCCATCTGCATCACGCGGGCGCCCGTGCCCGAACTGCCGTTCGACAGGCCCGAGATTCGGCCCAGCGTGGCAGGAGTGACAATGCTGACGCCAGGCAGTGCGAAGTTGGCACGGTTGAGTGCGTTGTACATCTCAACTCGGAACTGTGACCGGAGCCGCTCCGTAATGGGGATTTGCTTCACGATCGAAGCGTCCAGGTTGAAGAAGCCCGGTCCGCGGAACGAATTGCGTCCCGAGTTGCCGATCTCGCCGGCGCCAGGAAACGCGGATGGCACCGTCAGAGCCGTCACCTGCTCAGGCGTGAAGAAGTACACTCCGTTCCCGCGTTTGTCTACTTCGCCGATGGTGCGGTCGCCGGTGTAGTTAATGTACTGATTGAGAGTGGAACCAGCGGTACGCCGGCCACTTGTCAACGAAAACACCGTGCCGCTCTGCACCGCTCCAAGGGCCCCGATCTCCCATCCACCAATCACGCGGTTCACGAAGCCGTTGGTGTCTGAAAGGAAGCGCTTTCCCTTACCGAACGGCAGGCTGTAGCTGCCGAAGTACGTCACTACATGGGGACGGTCGAAGTCGGCCCGGCCACGGTTGTTGACCAGATTGAAGTTGTCGACCGGAGCCGTGAAGCCATTCCCGTCAACCGACATGTTGTCGATCGAGCGGGCGTAGGTGTAGTTCGCGTTCAGCACCAGATTCTTCGTCCGGTGCGTCACCTGTAACTGCAGCGAGTTGTAGCTGGATGACCCGGTGGAGTCGCCATAGAGAAACTGGTTGTACTGCGGGAAGTTGCGGAGGTAGAAGTTGCTCACGCCAGCACCTGCATAGCGCGTGAAATTGCTCTGGTCCAGGGTCTGAGCGGCAGAGCCGGCCAGACCGTCGCGAATGACCGTAGCGCCGAGCGCGGTAATCGCGGCCGCAGGCGTCCCGAATATCCGGGAGAGCGTGTTGCCAGGGCTGACCGCCGTTCCGCTCGCCTGGAATGCCTGCAGTTCCTTGAACGCATTAAGGAAGTCGCCCTGAATGCGCGGCTGATTCAGGTCCTGCCAGCCAAACAGCTTGGTGCCCATCGACCGGACGAACGTGGCATCCACCACGGTGTTGCGCGTGATCTGATGCTGGATCCCAAGGTTCATCTGTTGCACGTAGCCGGTCGCCAGATCGGGCCGGAACTGCACCACGCTGGTCTGGCGAGTCTGGGGCTGATTGGTGATGATGGTGCCAGGCCGTGAGGGAAGCAGTGCACCGCTCAGCGATGACGCAAACGCCGGCGCGTTCTGACTCGGGAACGTAATCACGGCCTGAGCAAAGCCAGGTGTGTTTCCGTCCACCAGGTTCGACGTTGCGCCAATCATGCGGTCGTAGAACACGCCCCAGCTGCCACGAATCGACGTCTTGCCGGTCTTGAACGGATCCCATGCGAAACCAAAGCGCGGGGCGAAGTTGTTGTAGTCCGTGTCGAACCATTTGTCCGTGCGGCTCATGACGAAGTTGTCGATCTGCGACGTAACATTCACGTCGTTGATGCGGTTCAGCACGCCCTGCAGCCGATCCTGCTCGCTCGGCGCTCCAAACATTTCCCAGCGAAGACCAATGTTAAGTGTGAGGTTCGACGTAACCTTCCAGTCATCCTGGAAGAACAGGCCGAGGTCCCGAAATACCGTGTTGCGGACACGAGGCGTTCCGGCCTCCTGATACTTCTCAAGGTCGCTGTAGAACGTCTGAGAGACCTGCCCGACACGGCCAAGGACGTCGTTAAACAGGCCCTCAAACCGCTGCCTGTCTGCCGAACTCAGTCCCGCCGGTCCGACGGTTGCAGGGGGCGTGTTGCCGGCCGACGTGCGGCTCAGATTCGCGTTGGGATAGATACCTGCCGCGTTATAGCCGTACTGCAGAACGCGCCGGAAGTTCATACCGGCCTTAAACGTGTGTTTGCCACGAAGCATGGAGACGTTGTCAGTGATGTCTACGACAGGAGAATTACGCCCCTGCGGCAGGCCGTTGTTGATCGGATCGTCGTACAGATTGGAAATAACGGCAATGCCACCTTCGCGGTAGGGACGGACGAAGTCGACAGATGCGCTCGACCGGCCGATGCGGAACTCATTGATCAGCCAGTTGGTAATCGTCCAGTCGCTGCCGACGCTGTAACTCCATCGCGGTCCCCCCTGGCTGCCGTCGGGCAGACCGGGGTAGCGCTGTTCGGCGTTGTTCAACGCATCAATCGACGACATGAACTGACGGCTGTAGCGGAAGAACACGCGGTGAGTGGGACTTTGGAGCCAGTCCACCTTGCCCGTACCCTGGTCATCCTTTGCTGGAGTCGGGATGTTGAAACGGAAGCCTTGCGTGTTGAGACCGTCACCGACGTCGGTATTGTTCGGGTTCGGCATCAACGCCATCAGGGTCCTCATCGTGGGGTCGATACCGCGGCCGGCAGGATCATTTTGCGGGATGTTATAGCTCAGCGTTTGCCCGCCGGACACGTAACGGAAAATACCCTGTTTGGCTTCCGGAGTCAGTACCGTGCGGTTACGAACCGTGGACTGCGTCGTTCTGCGGCCCTGATAATTGCCAAAGAAGAACAGCTTGTTTCGAAGGATGCGGCCACCCATGCTGCCGCCAAAGATGTTCTGGATGAAAACCGGCCTGGGAACTCCGCTCGCATTGTTGAAATACGTTCCGGCATTCAGCACCGTGTTGCGAAGGTAGTCGAATGCGTTACCGTGCCACGCGTTGGAGCCCGACCGCGTTACCAGTTCCACCTGACCGCCGGCGTTGCGCCCATACTCAGCTTTTCCGCCGTTGGTAATTACGCGAACTTCTTCCAGCGAATCGGTGTTCACAGGCGACATGGCCAGACCCAGTCGTGGCACAACCGCATCATTGGCGTCGATGCCGTCAAGCCGCGTGTTGTTCGAGCCCTGCCGCGCTCCGTTGACGCGAGTGAAGCTGGAGTCGCCCGGATCGAGCGATGCTCCGGGCACAAGCGAAACCAGCGCCATCGGATTGCGAGCCAGCTGTGGCAGCGTGTCGATGGCTTTCATGTTGATGGTGCGGGCGATGGTAGCGTCAGAGGTGTTTACCGCCACTGCGTTCGCTTCCACCTGAATCGCTTCTGTGACCGAGCCGATTTCCAGCATTACGGACTGCTTGATGGTCTGGGATGCGTTGAGCTCGAAACCGGAGACGATTGCCTTGCGAAACCCGGGCGCCTCCACGGTCAATTCGTACTCGCCGGGTGCCACTGAAGCGAAGAGTGCGGTCCCTGTGGTGTCCGTGGATATCGGGGCACCCGCGGGGGTTTGTTTGCGAAGGTCCTTAAGAGCGGCTTTCGCTCCCGCCACTACCTGTCCCGAAGGATCGGTGACCAATACCTCGATGCGCCCGTTAAGTACCTGCGCGGCAAGCGTCGAAGCCAGCAGTATGGCCAGACCGGTAAGCCTGAATATCCCCCGATACGTTTTCATCCCCTTCTCCTTCTTTGTCCTGGGCGTGTTTCGCCGAGCCTTCCGTCAGGCAAAGGTTTGCCCGTCCGGACAGACTTCTGTCAGGTCGCGGCCCGTAAGCCGCAAATTTCGACACTTCGGGAAAGGGTTGACGGACCAGGAGCGGCGATCAACCGAGCAAACAGAGCCCTGGCTGCGCCTGACCAGTCTCAATTGGAAATTTAGATTAACTAACTTCCAAGTTGATTCAGAATGTTACAGGGATAGCACTTCCGTGGCACCCAGGTCAAGCTCGGCTCGGGAGGTGGGTGCACGACACCAGAGTTACAGGTAACGTGCGGAGGCCTTTTTTATTGGCTTGTCTTACGGCGTATAGTGCCGTAAGATTGGATATGCCCGAATCCACCGCTCCCTCAGAAGCTGCTCTCCAACTGGCTGCCCGATTGGCTCAGCCCAGGCCGATGCGCCGAGGATCTTTGTCGGAACGCTTCGTCAAGTGCAGTAAGCCGGGCTGCCCCTGTGCCACCGACCGCAAGGCCCGCCATGGCCCCTACTTCAGCCTGACTCGCGCCATCAACGGCCGGACTCACTCTCGCCTCGTCAACCT